>JBGCDT010000412.1:0-4896 GCA_045105695.1 Saprospiraceae bacterium
GGATTGGAGTTAGTGGCCAGGGTGGATTTATAGGAGTACAAGGATATGTTTTTCCAACAGGAGATAATAATTATTATGGAACATCAGGATCTGTTTCAGGTGGATCAGGTATCAACTACGGTATATATGGATTAGCCAATGGATCAGGTACCAACTGGGCAGGGTACTTCGTTGGAAACGGAAAAGTCACTGGTAATTTAGGTGTTCGTGGTGGTAATAACGTTCCTGAAGCAGCACTTCATATTTTCACAGAAGACCTAACTGATACCGACGACGCTTTTCGAATGGGTGGTAGTGGGAAATTTGTTATAGATTCTCCTGGTACTATAGGTGGTCGAATGACTGTATTAGAAAACGGAAATGTTGGGTTTGGAAAGACTGACCCTGAAGAATCAATCCATGTCGTAAACGGAAACGTACGAGTAGACAATGGACAATTCCAAAGTTGGGGCCCAATCTCTCTTCGACCCGATGTGGATTTATCAGGCGACGATGAAATCAATTTTCTGGCAAACGACGGGACTTTAAGGGCACGTATAAACAACTTTGGATTGACTGTCAATGCTAATAGTTCCGTCAATGGTACTTTTACAACTAATGGTAGGTCTGGTTTTAATCAGTTTTATGTTGATGCAACAATGAACATACGTGGTGTTGCTGGTGATGCCGGTTACTTTAATGTTGAAGGTCCAGATGCTTCCCAATATTTCAGAGTAAATGGAGATGGTAATGTTAATGTTATTAACAACCTCTCCAAAGGTGGTGGCTCCTTCAAAATCGACCACCCCCTCGACCCAGAAAATAAATACCTCTATCATTCTTTCGTGGAATCACCGGACATGATGAACGTCTACAATGGCAACATCACCACAGACGCCAACGGAATGGCTGTTGTAGAACTACCTGAGTACTTTATGGAATTGAATAAAGACTATCGTTACCAACTGACCGTTATCGGCACTTTTGCGCAAGCGATCATCAAGGAAAAAATGGCGAACAATCATTTCACCATTCAAACCAATGAACCCAACGTAGAAGTGAGTTGGCAAGTGACCGGTATTCGTCAGGATGCTTATGCAAACAAAAACCGAATCCCGAATGAAGTGGATAAGAAACCAGAAGAGAAAGGATTCTACCTTCACCCGGAAGCATTTGGTCAGCCTGCCTCGAAGGCTTTAGGCAGACTAAATAAAGCAATGAAATAAAGGGGAAGTAATTAAGATTTAATTGAGAGAAGACAACTGGTGTTTATTCCCCAGTTGTCTTCTTCTTTTTAAACCTTGTTTAAATTTTATTTGTCGAGCTTTATTCACACAGCAATTCTAAACTTTCACACAACGAAAAGTTGCGTTCAAACAGTGAATTATACTTTTGAACAAAATACGCCCTATCTTCATTTTTAATAAAACTCAAATAAATCAAATGAAGATTAAACTGCTTATCCTCTTTATCCTCATTGCGAATACTTCACATAGCCAATTCATTTTCCAGGGAAAAATCCTCGACGGAGATGCCTACCAACCAATTGAAAATGCTTCTGTCAGATTGGAAAACAGTACTAAGGGAGTTGCCGCTAATAAAAAAGGAGAATTCAATATTACCATCAAAAAGATTCCGACGGTCTTAATTATTAGTCACGTTGGTTTTGAAGAAGAGAAGGTGCTGGTTAACCAAATCGCTTTAACGGAGCAATTAATTTTTCTATATTCAAAAACAAATACGCTGAATGAAATAACAGTTGTTCCCAAGGATCAGGTGGAATCGATTTCTAAACCCGAAAAATATTCAACTGTCGATTTTGAAATCAGAGACAACGAGCTATATCGACTGGAATTTCATGGCCTTTTCAAAAAACATACTTTAAGTCTTACGGACTTATCAGGGAATATAAAATCCGCTCTGAAATTAAAAGACTTAAAACAAGTCAGTGGGCTGTATCAAAGCTGCAATAATAATATTTATGTTTTGACAACGGGCTATGCTTATGCAATTGAAAAAGATGATGCAGGCTTATACATAAATTCCAGTATACAAATAGATAGTTTTAATCGATTCGTCGTTCCTTGCAAAATCAACAACGACGGTCAACTCTACTACCTCAACAGAAGACACAATGGTTTGGTCAGCGAAATATCAACCTATAATTTACAGACTTACGAAGTTAAAAAATTACGAACCATAACAGAGAGAGATAAATTCAGAGCCTACCTAAACGATTTCGGAATGATCAATTCCAGCCAGCGAATAGGAACGATACATACCAATAGTTATGCTGAAAATTTACGTATAAGGCGTTTTCAATTTAATGGCGATTTTTTATTAAAAGTATTCTATAGGCCAGATTTCCCGATTTACATCAGCCAAAAAGAAAAAAATATTCTGATTTTTAACCACGTAGAAAAAAGAATTGAAACCTACCATAAAGGTGAGTTCCTTAGGGAAATAGAAAGTCAATATGTACTGGATAAGAAATGGCTGGAAATAGTTTTAATAGATCAGGCCACTGAAAAAATCTATGGACTGTTCAATCACAAAAATGGAATTAGCATTAAGGAAATAAATACGGAAACCGGATCGGTTAAATTAGTCGGAATTATAGATGTCGCTATTTACGAACGGAATTCTATAGCCATTCACAATGGTACTGTTTATTATTTAAAAGAGGATGTTTTGAATGGTTCGATGAAGGAGTTGTTGCGATATTCGATTTAAGATAGGTCAGATCTAGCCTACAAGCCTTCAACCGCTGTACCTTTCCATCTTATTCACCCGTATACTTAGAAGAATAAATGAAAATCTTCTAAGCCCCATGATTACTACGTTTCGAACCATTCTGAGCCATTGGATCTACTTCCTATTAGTATTATTTCTTTCTGCAACCAGCGTAACTGCGCAGAAAGCACAAATCGAATTTTTCCCCAGAGCAGAACACTTATCTAGTGGCTTCTTCAGATATATTCATCAGGATGATGCTGGCTTCATTTGGGTCCTAGGAAATAGAGCTGACCAGTACGACGGCTATCAGTTTACCTCCGCCAATGGCAAAGAGAATCAGTTACAACAACAGTACATACCAACTTACACATCGTTGGACCTACCATCACAAATCTGAAAGATTTATCTAAGCTTCAAAAAATTTCAGGCTACCTATACATTTCCAAAACAAGTCTAATCGATCTAAGTGATCTAAACCAACTGCAACACATTAGCAAAGATCTTATTATTACTAAAAACAAATGCCTACAAGAGTTGAATGGCTTAAAAAGCCTGACAAGCATTGATCAAAATCTAATCATCTCTGAAAATCCTAAACTAGAAAAGCTCAACTGTTTGTCTTCTCTTAGAACCGTAGCAAGATATCTTACCATTTCCAATAATAGTAAATTAAGCAAGTTGAGTGGTTTAAAATCCTTACAACGAGTAAATGGCTATTTCACAATTACGGATAACGCATCTCTTGTTACGTTAGAGGACCTGTCTGCTTTGCGGGAGATCGGAGCAGATTGTACGATTGCTTACAACAAAGCACTCCGATATGTAAACACATTGTTAGGAATACAAAAGATAGATGGTCGTATTAATTTTACGCGGAATTATAGTGCGGAGCCGAAGACCGATCTTGAAATGCCTTTATTGGTGAAGAAATACTAAATTTTTCCTTTCAGTTTTATTTCGCTTTTCACACGCCTTATTTTCTCTCACAACTGGTTTGGCATAAAAATCAGAGATAAGTAATTTATTAGGGAACTTAAAACGCGACGGGTAAGTTCAAGCCCAAGCCAAATGAACTGCAAGCCACTGAATAGTTGCGATTTAATTAAACAGTCAAAAAACGGTATTCAAATGAAGCACTTAGTTTTACTAATCACGATAGCCTTTCTACCTTTTGAAAATAAAGATAGTACGTCTCTGAATTCAGAATTGAGTTCAAGCGTAGGCAACATCAGTTTCGGATCAAACCCTGAAAGCATTGATAACAACACCTCCTCTGAATTCATAAGGGCTGTTTTATTCAAAGGGACTTTAAATGAAAAGTTAGAGATATCTTTATATTTAAAAGAAGAAGGGCATCCTTGCGGTGGCAACATGACCACCATAAATGCAATGTATAAATACAATCATCAAGACAAGTGGATCTTGCTAAGTGTCTCAACCGATAAGCAAAAAGAAAACTACTGTATGGTTGAAGATAATTTTACGGGGCTTTTACTCCTAGAAGAGAACGAAGGTTTTTTCAACGGAAGCTGGATCAGTCCAGATGCAAAAAAGCAATTTAAAATAGAATTAGGGAAGGTAGAATTGAATAAGTCGACTGCTGAGCAATTAGATGAGATTCTATTTGATGATTTATTGTATAATAAAAATGACTGCTAATGTTTTTATTATACAATAAGGAGAGTTACAAAATTGAGTTAACTTTTTCAACGAGACCAAACTAAACATGAGATATTCGATATTAATACTTCTTTTTTTTATTAGCTCAAATTCTTTTGCTCAAGATTCGACGCTTATTAAACTTGTAATAAGGCAACTTGGTTTAGATCAATCAAAGATTCCTTCCGAATTCTTGGTCACTAAAGTCTGTCCAAACAATACCAAGGAAACCATCATGGTCATTCCGGAAGTCGCAGAGGAAGAGGAAGATTTTTTCACCCTCAATAGTTATATTTTAATAGTAAATAACGAAACTGGAAAAATAATCAACAAGTACTTTGAATCTTCGGCCTGGCAATCTGATGCTGTAATATTATCAGAAATAATTATCGACACAGCTCCATATAACATCTCAGAAAACAATCGCGCCTTTGGAATCAGAGACAGCTACTATACGCGATCTCAACCCAACCCATATCGTAGTTCAAATATTTCTCTATTTATTAAATCAGAAAATAAACT
>JBGCDT010000413.1:0-6057 GCA_045105695.1 Saprospiraceae bacterium
TTTTATTAGGCAGTGCCATTGCTATTGCATGTTTGATTGTGTACAGTGCTTCACGCTCTGCAAGTTTTCTCCGTCACTTAAAAATGCGGATTTTTTTAGGTAGGTCTATCGGTGTCAACCTTCTAGTTCCTTTTCTAATCCTAATGGTGGGCCGATGCTCAAATGTAGAACAAAAACAGTATAAAAACAAATTGTTTTTAAATTTATTTACACATAAACAATAAGTTTTATTTTTAGTTAGTAATTTACTTGTATTGGTTTATGAGAAAGTTGCGGCTAGAGGTGCCTTAGGAGGGAATTAGTTAATAGGATTATGTGAAGATCGAGAAGGAAATTCTTTTTGGATGTACAATTAGAAGTCAGTGGATTCTTATTAATCCGATGAGTAAACTACAACTTGCATACATTTATGTGCAATTTTACGCACATTTATGTGCAACTTAAAAAAACACATAAATATTTGATAATCAACAAATTAAAAAACATAAACAATGCAAAACAGGGAGTAATGTGCATATTGTGTGCATATATATGAACATTACACAAGGTTGACCGCTACAGTCGAATCAGAGAAAACAATTATTCAATCTCTCCGTCTGCTTTCAATTTTTGCATACCGATATCAAAAGCCTTTTTAAATATTTCCATAGAGTCCTTAAATCGTTTGCCTGTTTTATAGACGGTTCCTTTACCTGATCCTGTTCTCTCTAAAGCACCTCTTTCTATGAGTTTATTTACTCGATAATTCAACTGTCTCTTCGTTAATTTACCATCGAACAACTCAAAGAAATCCGTCATCGTTGCTGTTTCAAATAATCTCAAATGATCTAATATAAGCATCGTAACTTTATTCTCTGCCATTTCTGTTTGACTAGTGTACTTTCCTTTTTGATTAGTAAATTCGTAGTATGATTTAGACAGAACGTATTTCAAATTATTAGTAGCTCCTCTTTTCTCAACTAATCCCAACTTAAGTAATTCCTGTACTACTTCTCGATCCAACTGACTTTTGTCTTTCCCTTGTCTGATCATATTTAAATTTACAACTTCTAGCACACCCATTTCAGATGCAACATCTCCTTCAAGTGATCTAACGAATAAAACAAAAGCCGGATCCAATACAAGTGCAGACAACTTTAGTACAACCTGAAAGCTATCCGTTTGCGAATAATCAGGCACCTCCTTAGATTCAATAATATTTTGATAAAACATTTTATCTACACCCTGACCAGAACGCTCAACTAAACCAGTCTTCAGTAACACTTCTGTAAGCAATCTATTCCTAGGAGTACTATTTGTCGTTAGTATGTTTTCAACGGTAACTCCGGAAGGCAAACCGCCAGGGCTACTAATAATAAGACCATTAGGGGATTGTTTAATCAGGATCTCACTAGCTCTCGAATAGTCTCTATGAGCAATGGCATTCAGAATACCTTCTCTAACAACCTCTTGATTAAAAGAAGAAATCTCCAACATGAAAAATCCTTCTTGAACAGGGAACTTATCGTTTCTGAGATTTATAAAATTCCAAATATCATCGAACTGAGAAAATAGTCCCTTCCCAAACTCTTTCCGATCCGAACTTGTGATTGAAGATTCTTTTAATCTGTATTCGACGAAGACATTTGACTGAGGCAAAAATGTTCTGATTGCTTTTTCCTTACCTAGCAATATTAGAGCTGCGTAGGTAAGCCGTCCATCTCTCAGTAGACTTAAGTCAGATAGAACCTGTTCGTTAGATAGCGTTAGGAAATTTTGGTTCTTCTGCTTATTAGAATATTTCGTTTTTAATTCTGATATGGCATTTTCATCAAGATCATCAATAGTAAGTCTCTTGCAAATAGTATCAGAGAAGTCAGGTTCCCTTTCGGATAAGATACTGAAGGTTTCCTCATCTGACATTGCTCGAAGGCTTTCTCCTGTCCGCATCAATCCAACTCCTTCAAATTTGATTATTTTCCCAACAGGTCTACCAGGAATAACCAGGATCAAAACCCTCTTACCACTCGAATCAAATAGTACCTTATTACGAACTCGAATTCCTATATCATTATAAATTTTATCGACCAATTGACCTTCGAGGCCCTCAGCAAAATTTGAACCTACGACCTCATGGGGCTCTTTGTCTCCCATGCCCAAAACCAGCATTCCTCCACCTTCATTACAAAAAGCAGACACATAACCCAACACACAATGCCGTCGATCTTTAGGATTGCTATTTTTGCCTCCATCGTATTTGAAGTTATTTCTTGCAGCCTTGAACTCTACATTATCCTCAGACTCTTTTAACCCTCTTAATTCAGCTATGGTCATAATATGAAGTTTCGATTAAGATTATGTAAGTCAAAAATAGACATTGAACCTCACTTATCGAAGGATATGACCACGCAAAGAAGGAGTCGGTACTTCTTCTGAAAATCAAAGAATAGTCATAATGAAGAGATATGGAAAAGAGAAGCAGATGAAAGTAGGCCAAAGCAAAGCACCGCAAAAAACAAAAAAAGTGTTAATGTTTTACCTATGTTTACCCCACCAAAATAAAAAATGCGTAACCCGTTGCAAATGAACGAATTACGCACTATGATGGCGGTCCGGACGGGACTCGAACCCGCGACCCCCTGCGTGACAGGCAGGTATTCTAACCAGCTGAACTACCGGACCATTTTCTTTTTTAGCTGCTATTTTCAAGCAGCTTCTGCTGTTGTTTTAGAAACAAAAAACGACCCTTTGGCCGTTCAGCGATTGCAAAAATAGAACTTCAATTTGAATAACGCAACTTATTTGTAAAAAAAATAAAAAAAGTTTCTCTCATGCTTGTTCCTCCGTCCCTTAATAGTACCTTAGATGTCCCCTTACTAAATGGCGGATAAATACTATCAGGGAGATTTCTTTTACACACAAGAACTCCCAAATTACATTAAACCATAAACCTGGCTGTCTATGATTTTTCTTGATTTTGAACAACCGCTCGAAAGCTTATACCAACAATTAGATAAAATTAAACAAGTAGGAGAAGCTGGTGACTTGGACGTAGGAGACATGGTCAAAGAGTTGGAAAATAAAATCAAATCTCAAACTAAAGAAATCTACGGAAACCTTAGTGGTTGGCAAAAAGTCCAACTCTCTCGCCATCCCGAACGTCCTTATACTCTGTTTTATATTCGTCAGATGTGTAAGCGCTTTGTGGAACTGCATGGGGATCGCTACTATGGTGATGATAAAGCCATCGTTGGAGGTATGGGGAATATTGATGGACAAAACGTTATCATAATTGGTCATCAGAAGGGAGTGAATACCAAAATGCGTCAATATCGTAATTTTGGTATGGCGAATCCTGAAGGCTACCGGAAGGCTCTACGTCTGATGAAACTGGCTGAAAAATTCAACTTACCTATTATTTCTTTGATAGATACTCCTGGTGCTTATCCTGGTATTGAAGCTGAGGAGCGCGGACAAGCAGAGGCTATTGCTCGTAACCTTTTGGAAATGGCGCAGCTTAAAGTACCTACCATCTGCTACGTCATTGGAGAGGGTGCTTCTGGTGGAGCTATCGGCATAGGTTTGGGCGATAGAGTATTCATGTTAGAAAACACTTGGTACTCTGTGATTTCACCTGAATCTTGTTCTTCGATTCTTTGGAGAAGTTGGGATTATAAAGAGCAAGCAGCAGAAGCACTCAAGTTGACCGCAGATCATATGTTGGACTTTGGTCTTATTGATGGTATCGTAAAAGAACCACTCGGTGGTGCACACGCTGCTCCTGAAGAAATGGCTAAAATGCTAAAGCGTCATTTGAAAAAAGAAATCGCAGAACAGATGTCTATAGATCCGGAGAAGAGAATTAAAATCCGTATTGATAAGTACAGCAAGATGGGACGCTTTGATACAAAGAAGGTAAAAAAAGTGAAAGAGAAGGCAACTGCCAGTAAGAGTAAGTAATTTTTTCGCACAGCGATAACTATGAGAATCATTAATCAGTGGCTGGAGGATTGGCACTTTCGTCAATTACAAAAGAAAATTCAGCTCACAACAATAGAAAGAAAGCAGGTTAGCTATTCTGAAGCTACAGCTATTGGAATTCTTTTCAATGCTAGCGAAGCGGGAAGTCTAAAGGTCGTTCAGGATTTTGAGAAAGCTTTGCGCAAAAAAGATAAAAGTGTAAAAGCACTCGCCTACTGTACCGACAAGTTGCAGCGCGAAAATTTCCCCTACCCTACTTTTGGAAAACAAGAAGTGAGTATCGCGTTTCAACCAAAAGGACAAGCTATTGAAAATTTCATCCAAAAACCTTTCGATATTCTTTTCAATTTATATCAGCAGGAAAGCCTACCACTAGGATACATTTCTGCTTGTTCTAAAGCACACCTCCGCATCGGACCTGCAAACGACAAAACATTTTATTACGACCTGATGATAGATATGCCTGAGGGCAAAGATCTCAATTATTTTATCCAACAGGCTGAAACCATCCTCCGCAATGTTAATACCGACCAATAACCTCAGACATCCGCTCAGCGGAACCGGCGTAGCCCTTATCACTCCTTTCAGAAATGGCGTCGTTGATTTTCCAGCGCTTAAGAATATTATCGAGTTTGTAACGGACAGTGGTGTGGACTACCTCGTCTCTCTAGGGTCTACTGGCGAGTCGGTTACCTTATCAATGGATGAATGTAGAGCTGTTATTGATTTTACTCTTGAGGTAAATGATGGTCGGCTACCAGTAGTCGTCGGAATGTTTGGGCACAACAATACAAAACAGCTTGTTGAACGTTTTCAAAATTTTGATTTTAAAGGTATTGATGCAGTGCTATCTAGCAGTCCGTCATATAACAAACCTACGCAGGAAGGAATTTTCCAACATTATGTAGCCGTAGCCGAAGTAAGCCCTGTTCCAATTATTATTTACAATGTACCAAGCCGAACAGGTTCTAACGTAGCTCCTGAAACCGTAGTCCGTTTAGCGAAAGCCGATACAAAATTCATTGGCGTAAAGGAAGCCACCGGCGATATTGTCCAAACCTCTCACATCATAAAAAACAAACCAGAGCATTTCCTCGTCCTTTCCGGCGATGACCCAACGGCTCTTGCTTCTGTTGCCTGCGGAGGTGATGGACTTATCTCTGTTATCGCTAACTGCCTTCCTTACGAAACCAGTCAGATGGTTCATCAGGCACTTAACAATAATATCACATCTGCTCAGCAATATCATCTTCAGTTATTGAACATGCATCATTGGCTTTATTTAGAAGGTAATCCAGTCGGATTGAAAGCAGCTATGGAAATTCAGGGACTTTGCACTCGCGAGGTTCGCTTGCCTTTGGTTCCCTTTTCAGAAAAGTATATGGAATCGCTTAAAGCGGAAATGGAATTGGTAAAGGAAATGGCGGTGGAGTGATTTGATCAACTAAAAATCGCAATCAAAAAAGTAATAACCGTAGCCACAAAACCAACCATAAAAATATTATACGACATCGTCAAATAACGATACTTTTTATCCAAGACCTTTCCCAGGAAATATAAATCCCGAACCATATTTCCATATAACAGCTCTCCATCTCGCAGCACTGCGTCCATCGCTTCTTCGTATTGCTCTAAGTCCAAGTGGATAAAATTACCAAAGAAAACCACATTCTTTTTCGCTTCTTCCATTTCCATCAAACCTTCATGCTTTGAAGTCACTTTCGGTCGAATGGACAACACAGCACAAATCAAAGAAGACAATCCTGTTACCAAAAATATTACAACTGGCAATAAAACCATCGGTTGTGTTTGCGAAATATTTCGATAGGACAACATGGAAATAATAACCGATATCAAAATCGCATTGACGCTGATCATGATGTTCGCCTTGTTGTCCGCAATAGCACTTAGGTTGATGTGGTTTCTGTAGTTTGTTCTAAAGAAAGTCTGAATACCACCTCCTGAATTCTTCGGTCCGATCTGCTGATACATCCGTAGGTTGCCATCTTCATCTTTGCCACTTTTGAGTAAACTGGCTTTTGATTTTTCGACCTTGCTCTTTTGGTTCCGAATGTTTTCTGCAACAACAGGTGCATA
>JBGCDT010000414.1:0-13074 GCA_045105695.1 Saprospiraceae bacterium
CCAGCAATAATCATAGACACCCCTCCAATCACCAATGCCCAAATCGGGTCACTATTAAAAAATGAACTTAGTAGAAACCCAAGCACGGAGGCCGCTACCAGCTGCGGAATAACAATAAAGAAATTAAAAACCCCCATGTAATAACCCATCTTATCGGACGGAAGCGAAACCGCCAGAATTGCATAAGGAACCGACAGAATACTCGCCCAAGCCACACCCACACCTAACATTGGAACCCACTGCAACATCATCCCAGGCTTCATGTAATAAATAGAAATCAAACCAAGACCACCTAGGCAAAGCGCCAACATATGGGTGAACTTTCGAGAAGTCACTTTGGCGAGCATTGGTAGCAGAAAGGCAACGAGCGCAGCAATTAAATTATAATTTCCCATCATTCCGCTGACGATATTTGCACCGTCATTATACAACTCGCTAGAAGTATCTGTTGTACCATATACATGTGAAGTAATAGCTGGAGTCGCATAAATCCACATGGCAAAAAGCGCAAACCAAGAGAAGAATTGTACAAAGGCCAACTGTACCATCGTCTTAGGCATCGTCTGAAAATCATTCATGATAGTGACGAAACCGTTGTCCGTTTTTCTACTTTTTTGGAGTAATCCAGAAATTAAAAAGCAGAGACCGAAAAGAACAAAGATTCCAAAGGCAAGTACGTAAAGATCTTTTTTCAATTCATTATTATAAATATAAGTAGCTAGTAATAATCCGATTACAATAGCACCCAATCCTCCTCTAATATGCTTCATGCTGTTTTTTTCAAACCAGCCTGCAGAACGTTTTATTTCAAATTCATCCTCATCACCTTCGCCAAAAGATTTCATTTCTTCGGGGGAATACTCCTTTGATTTCAAAACAGTCCAAAGCACTGCAAAGAAAAATAAAACACCTCCGACGTAGAAAGAGTATTTGACGGTGTCTGGAATGGTGCCTGGAGGAGCTTCATTTGCAACACCGGCCCAGTCAAAAATAGCTGGTAGCCAGGAAGCTAGATAAGCACCTGCTCCGATGAAAAAACTTTGCATAGCAAAACCCGTTGTGGTCTGTTCACCAGGAAGGTTGTCACCGACGAAAGCACGAAAGGGTTCCATCGTAATATTGATACTGGCGTCCATAATCCAGAGCATACCAGCGGCTACCCATAGCACAGGAGAGTTGGGCATAAAGAATAACGCGATGGTTGATAACAATGCTCCTGCAAAAAAGAATGGCCGACGTCGGCCCCACTTTGGATGCCAGGTTCGGTCGCTCCAATAACCAATAATTGGTTGTACAATAAGTCCGGTGAGCGGTGCGGCTACCCAAAGGATTGCTAAATCATCAATCTCTGCTCCGAGGTTTTGAAAGATACGACTGACGTTTCCGTTTTGGAGCGCGAAGCCCATTTGAATTCCAAAGAAGCCGAAGCTCATGTTCCATATTTCCCAAAAACCGAGTTTTCTTTTTTCTGCCATGCTTGTTCAAATTTTAATCAGTTGCCAAACTAATGATTAATTTACGTTTGAACAAATTGCAGAAGAGCTTTGGAGGCTTTAAGGAATTATGCTTGTAGATACTGGTTTGTATGGAGCGTTATTATCCCATAGAGATCGCTGAGATTTAGAATGGAAACATACTTAAGAACTACTCTGTGTTCTCTGTGGGATTTTATCGGTATGTTTTGTATATCACTTTACGAACTGTTACTTGCGCGCGCATCTACTGCACTCAGGTCGCGAAGTTAAGAACCCCTTCGCGTCTCCTTACCCCTGGCCATCACTCATCTCGAATAGCATCCGCCGGGTTAGACAAGGCAGCTTTAATGGACTGCGCACTAACCGTGATAAATGCAACTAGCAAAACGGTAAGCCCACTAACAACCGTCGTCCACCAGGGATACTCAATATGAAAAGCAAATTGTGCCAACCAGTCTTTCAAAAAATACCAGGTCAGAGGAATAGCAATCACGATAGCGATGGCAATCAAGCGCATAAAATCTTTTGCAACTAGCGCTAGTATCTGAGCAACAGAAGCCCCCAATACTTTACGTATCCCAATTTCTTTAAACCGTTGTTGCGTAAGGAGAGCAGCTAGGCCGAAAAGTCCAAAGCAAGAGATGAAGATGGTCAAAAAAGCAGCGTAACCGATGATGGTTGCGAGACGGCTTTCAGATTGGAAAGTCTCATTAATGTCCTCCTGTAAAAAAGAATATTCAAAAACCTTTTCAGGAAATGCGCTTTTCCATTTTTCTTCAATGAAAGCAAGCGTCTCAGGAATATTTTTATTTTCGATACGAAGTGCGAAGTGGCCGAAGGTTCCAGGGTTAACCTCTAAGGTTAGCGGTTGAATAGGCCCATGTAACCGTTCATAATGGAAGTCTTTAAGCACTCCTATGATCTGTCCGTCCTTTCCACCCAGCTGAGCTTGTTGTCCAATGGCGGCTTCGGGGCTTTCCCATTCTAGAAGATCAACCATTTTTTCATTGATCATTAATGCATTGATGTGGTCCGTTCCATGAGATGCATCGAAATCTCGTCCAGCAGCTAATTCCAATTCAAAGGTCTCATAGAAGTCATAATCTACAGAGAGTACTTTTGAGGTTACATTTTCCGAAAGGGGCATACTAGGTGTAGACAAATGAAAGGAGATGGTTCCCAAACCAGGTAATCGGGAACACTGTGTAACCGCTGAAATATTTGGGTTTTCCAAAAGCATTTTATCAAAAGCATTCATGCGACCGCGCAAATCAACATCTCCTGGACGTAGCGCAGCGATGAGGTTATTACCACTGTTCAAAGGAACATCCAGCATTAATTCCGTATTGAATCCATGTGGTCGATTTTGTAAATACTGGATTTGTAAGAGTACTGTTAGGGTTCCTGTTATGAAAACAATAGCAGCTAGAAACTGTACGGTAATCAATCCTTTGCGTAACCAATTATTACTTGTTTTTTGATGACTGTTGCTAATCCCTTTGAGGAAAGTCTCCGGTTTGAAACGGCTGATGAAAAAAGCTGGGTAGAGTCCTGCAAAAACGCCAGTCAATAAGAATGCTGCAAAGTAGATCATCAAAATTTTAGGTTCTACCAAACTACTATATGGAATACTTGCTCCCGTCAGATTATTCAAATGTGGTAAAAAAAGCATCGTAAGTCCAATTGCAATAATAAACGCAAAGAAACTCAGGAGAACAGACTCGCCCATAAACTGACTAATCAAGCTACTCCGCTGCGCTCCTAACAATTTGCGCACGACAACGTTTTTGGTTCGTGTCATGGCACTGGCTGTTGTTAGGTTCACAAAATTGATACTGGCAATCAGCAAAGTCAAAACGCCTACAAAAAGGAAGAGGTAAAGGTAGCTGACATTGCCCAAGGGTTTTGGTCCGCCATTGTCTGAATATAAATGTATGTCGCTTACAGGTATCAAACTCAAGGCTTGTTTATCTCTAAGACTCTCGTCACTTTTCTCTAGAAGCATATCTGCAAAGCGTGCATCTACTTTTGCCGGATCTGTATTCGGTTTCAACTTTACGTAAGTGTAAGAGTGAGTAGCAGACCAATTGGTTTCCACAAATCGTTTGGCAGAAGCTCTTGCGTGAGCAGGTTCTACTTTGTACATCGTCTCATAAGGGAGCAGCATTTGAAAGCTGAGGTGTGCGTTGTCTGGCCAGTCTTTTACTACGGCACTTACGCGAAATCCTTTTTCACCAGCTAATGTAAGTGTATTGTTAAGTACATCGGTTCTACCAAATAATTTCATAGCTGTTTCCTCAGAAAGGACGACTGCTTCGGGGCCTTCGAAAGCATACTTAGCTTGTCCTTGTAAGAAGTCAAAGCTAAAAACATCCACAACCGTTGAATCGACAAAGAATACGTCTTCTAGTTCAAATTGCCGATTGAGCTTCGGTACATCCACACTCAAAGCTCTCGGATAAAAACGAGCACTGGATTCTACCTCAGAGAAGTAATCTGCCAGCACTGGTTGTATTGTAGAAGGGGTGCGACTCATGTTTCCTGTACTCCTGCCCATGCTGTATTCTATTCGATAGAGTCTTTCAGAATCTTTGTGGAAAGTATCATAGTTGAATTCATGCCAGCAGTACAATAGCATCAAAAAGCAGCAGGTCATTCCAAGTGATAGCCCTAGAACATTAATCAACGTGTACACCTTGTTTTTACGAAGGGAACGGATGGAAAATTTCAGCATGAGAAATCGTATTTTTCAAATGATAGTGAGCGGTATGGCTAATTTATGGATAAACAAATTGCTATCAAACGAAATACGAATATTTTCGTAGACAATAAAGTAATCTTCTTTTTGAATGGGAAGAACGGTAGTCGGGTAGTGGTTACTCTTCTTAGCACTCTGGTAAAAGAAAATCATTGAACTTTCCGAACAGGTAATAATTCCAGTAAATAAGTGTCTGGGTTTTTTAAATGCTTAAGTACCTTGAATCGTCTTGAATTTTTGTTGACAGCAGGTACCAAGTATTTGCCTGTAGAAGAGTATCCCAGTTGTTCGACAATAACGTGGGTTACTTTTCTTTTTTCTAAGATTTAAATCAATTCCTTGTCATCTTCCAAATAAGGATAGTTAGTTGTGTGTCGGTTGGATTTGATATGAAGTAACTGGGGTTTTCGGCATGCGATGTAAGCATCGTTTGGTAAATGATTTTTAGCGTAAATACCTAATTCGAAGTAGTTTCTCCACTTGATTGGATAATCTATTTTTGCTTCTAGGAAGAGTCTATTTAGAGAATAACTTTGGAATTTAGCATCTTTATTAGGATTGTGTTTTTGCAAACTAAATATTATTAATGGTAACAATAAAAATGATAAATAATTAGAGCGGAATTTTGTGAAGCTTAATGTCTTTTCTAATATCCAATTACAGCTAAAAACAATTAGCAAAATAAGTATAGGTATCAACGGTAAAATAAATCTAGCTCCAGTCCACACCTTTGGCCATAATAATAAAATAAAAAAAGAACCACTTAAATAGCCGAGAATTAAAGAGCGATATCTTGGTAGAAGATATATCCCTAAAATGATAAGTGTAATTAATAATATACCAATAGCATAGTCTGGAAATTCAGAAGGAATTCTATAATTTACTTCCCGAAAACTAAATATAGAAATTGGAATTTCTTTACTAATATATCGGATGATGTTTTCACCAAATCGTTCTATTATATCTATTGGACCTGCGACACCTAATTCTAATTGGTAAGGATTTTTTGCCAATAATTGTTTTTGATAACTGGTTCCTAAACCCAGTACTTTACCTCTAATGATCCAAGGAAGAGCCAACACTACAAATCCCGAGCTTACGGCAGTCACTCCTTTCCATTTTTTTTCAATTAATAAATAAAAAATTATTCCTGCAAAAAGAGACACACCGATTGTCCGAATATGAAAAGCAAAAGATAAAGCCAATAAACAATAATAAAAATTAACGTCATTCCAGAAGTCTTTTGAAAAATCAATTTTTAGTAATAACCACAACGTTACAGTTACTAAAAGTAAATAAGGAATTTCGCTCATGATTATGGTAGCCGATTTTAACAAATGGTAATTGGTCAGCATGAAAATAATACTAACCAGAGCGACTTGCCACTTCACTTCAAATTTTCTGAATAATTGAAATGATAAAATAGATGCTCCCAAAAAGAAAACTCCATTGGCTATTTTTAACCACAAAACTTCTTTAGAAATTAACATTAATGTTGCTAATATAAAAGGGTAGCCAGGAGGAAAATGATTATGTGGCTTAGCATCAGGATTATTATACAGACTATAACCCTCTCCTAAAGACAAGCTCTTCCCTAAGAGAAAATAAGATGCATTATCTCCATTTAAATCAAGGTGTTTTTTGAATGCTAAATAATAAACAACTGAGAATGCAAATGTTATTATTAGAAAGAAAGCAGCATTTTGCCATAGTGTTTTATCAAAACCATTTTTCCTTTTTAGTACAGTATTGCTTTTTTTAACCATGCCTCTTTATGTGTCAGAATAGTTTTGTAATTCATTTGGTAGTAATACCCTGAATTGTTTCTATTATGTGACACTGCTATGGTTTTATCGGAAATATTAATCTGAATATCTTATCGCAATTGCTTCAAGAACTAGAACATTATATTCATGAATAGAGCTGCTAGTATCCATGCCGTCATCACCAGCAGCGGCAGATGCTAGTATATTGAAAAACTCCTCTGTAGCGTTTGGCCCAGTTCGTTTGACATATCGTTTCCCGGTAATGATGATAGCATCTGAGCGAAAGTATGCTGCTTCTTTTCTGAGACAGTAAATTAATTTTTTCTTGGTAGATAAATTATTTCCTGTTGCTACTATTTTTGCGACTAAGTCGTAGGGTCTGGAAGGTCTTTTTTCATTTTGATAAACGGGCATTTTCATATGCTTGTACCTAGCAAATTTTTTCCTGGGATGTTCATTACCTGGCTTAGTTTCCCAGTCAATTAATACTGGAAATCTGGTGCAACTTTGTGAAAGGAAAATTATAGAAAGCCATAGAATAATGACAGAGGGTCTTAGCATGATCGTTAGTTTAAGTAGCTTTTTTATTACTTTTTACCTTGTATTTTCAATGTTCATTCTTTATACTTAATTGCGATTCCTTCCAACTCCAGCGCATCATATTCATTGTAAGGTTCTAAATAAATTGCTTCAGAAAAACTAATAATACTCGAAACAGTAGAAACGACATTGAGTGCTTCCACAACACCATTGTAACTGTCTCGCCAGACATATCGATTGCCGGTTAATAGTATAGCGTCTGCTCCATAATATGCCGCTTCTTTCTTCATTTTATTAAGTAACCTTTTTTTATTGGAGTAAACATTCCCTGTTACTATAATTCGAGAGACTAGCTCATATGGAACCTCTGGACGAATATCGTTTTCAAATACAGCCATCTTGGTATCTTTCTTTTTGATGTGTGGCTTCCGCAATACCGTACTGTTAGGTTTTAACTTAGACTCTACCAGCGTTTCATATCCAAAGCAACTTTGAAATAATATGGTCAAACAAAGAAATGGAAAGAGTAGACTATTTTTCATGACAGAAGAATTGGTTGGTTGTAAAAATTACGGAAGTAGTAGGTACTTCGTTGGGTCAACATATTCAATAAATACTGATAGCCAGCTGTCGGTTAATGAACTCAGTTTAGCAATATTGTAGATTTACATTATATTCTATTGCGCTTTATATTTTCATATTAATAATAATGCTTGTACAAAAAGATTAGTCACAATTATCAGTTGGAGAGGTGTTTTTGATTAGGCAATAGATTCATTAATACTAATTACGAAGATATTTTACATGAGGTATTATATATTCAACTTTTTCAATAACTTATTAGCTCTCGATTTCACGCCCTTCGATCCGTGCTTGACCTGATCTTCAAGTACAACTTTTACCTCATTCCTGAGTTCCTCAAAAGGCATTGCAATGTTCACCATCACATCCATAGCAAAAGCCTTTATCGCTATGGCTGTATTTTTATTAATGACCAATTCCACACAAAAATCAAAAAGAACGGCAGATTGATCTTCCGGTATATCAGAGGTAGCTGCGAGAATTTTCATAACGTTTCTACGAATAGCGTCATGATGTTCCAAATTTTGAATTTCATCAATCATCTCTGAAAGGAAAGGCAGAACCTTTTTACTATAAGAAATCGGAGAGTGATCCAAAACCCAGGAGGCACGTTGAGGGACAGGAGGCTCTGCCGTTTTTACCAGTTGCCACAACTGAGCATACCGCTTTGTGCTCTGACCGATGTAATCAACGATCTGTAAAGTATTTTCTTTGGAGTGCTCTTTTAGAAGTTGCGTTTTAAGATCCATGTTACAAAATGTATAGGTTACTGGAAAATAGTCATAGAATCTCCCATTTCAAGGGACTTGGCATATTGGTTGTCTTATATAATTGATATATAATATTTGAATGAAAATTCAAACAATAAAGCCCCCTGAAATCGGTAGTAAAAGTAAATTATGTTGTACAGAAACTTAAAGGTTCAATCCTCTTTTTGGATCGCTATATGTTTTTTTAGCACTATTGGGATGTCACAGAACCTTCGTTTGGAATATCTCAGTAAGGAGATTAATACCGCGGCTTATGACGAAATTGCGCCCTGTGTTTCTTCGGATGGGTTGGTTTTATACTTTACCAGAATGCGTAGTGAGCACTTCGAACGAGCATTGATCGAAGGAGGTAAAGACTTGGCTGCCACACTTCCTCCAGATCAATATCTCAGTCGCCTCAAAGAAATTTTCACAAGCATCTCAGGCGAGTATATTGAAGATCCGGTAAATTCTTTCTACAACCAAGACATCTATGTAGCAAATACGTCCACTCGTGATTTCGATGTAATTACGCATCCTTCTATGCCACTCAATAATGCGCTGCCGAATAGTGTTTCCGCCATCGTTCCGAATAGCAATGAAGTGATTGTTGTCAATCAATTTGTAAAAAATGGAGGAATGCAAAAAGGGTTTTCTAAATCCTATATTACGAAGGACAGAGAATGGAAATTTCCAGAACCAGTGGCGATTAATAATTACCACAACTCAGGTCCTGATGTAAGTTTGACGATGAGTGAAGATGGACAAGTCATGGTTTTATCTTTAGAAAGAAATGATGCAGTTGGCCAATCTGATTTATATGTTTCTTTTCAACTAAATAATGGAAGTTGGTCTGCACCTAAAAATTTAGGGAGTGGAGTGAATTCTCCATTCAGAGAAGCGACGCCACATTTATCAAAAGATAAAACTAAACTATTTTTCTCTTCCGATAGAGGGCAGAAGGATGGCTCTAGTAATATTTATGTGCAAAGTCGATTAGATAATAGTTGGCAAAGATGGTCTGCTCCACGAAAGTTCATAACGCCTATTAATTCTAAATCAAGCGATAGCCATCCCTATTTTTGCCCAGCAACAGGGCATCTCTATTTCTGCTCCAATAGAAATAAAAACTGGGATATCTTCCGAGTACAAATAGATTCCCCTAAATCTGAGGCACTAAATATCCGTGGAAAAGTATACAACAAAGAAACCATGGAACTCATTGAAAACGCAGAAGTTTTTTGCGAAAAGAAAGGAGCACATCCAACCATATGGCACGCTGGAAAAGGTAACTTCAGAATGACCATCGCATGGGAGACCAAGGCAAAAATAACGGCAACTAAAGAAGGTTTCGAACCTGATGCAGTTGTTGTCGAAACTGGCCCTGCTATGAAAACAAACTACGTAAAGGAGATTAAATTTTTGCTTACGCCAATTGGCTCTGAAAAAGAAGAAGTTGCAAAACCATCGCTGGAAGTGATTAATCAAAAACCTGAGGTTGGGAAAAAGATTGATTTACAGTCAATTTACTTTTTGCAGTCAAAAGCCATTGTCCGAAAGGATTCTTATAAAGAGATTGATCGTTTAGCTCATTACTTGAACCAACATCCTAAGATTCAAATAATGGTTTCTGGACACACTGATAATCAAGGGGATAAAAAAGCTTTGTTAAAACTATCTGAAGATCGAGCAAAAGCGATTAAGGATTATCTAGTCTACAAACAATACATCAATCCAAATCGAATTGAAATCATTGGACATGGTCCGAACCGACCTTTGAATGACAACGCCACCGATAAATTGCGTAAGAGAAATCGACGAGTAGAAATAGAGGTGACTTCTTTGGGAGAATAAAAAAATAAAATAAAAGTGTAAATAAAATTAAAAAAGCCTTCTTTCGCGACCGAAACCGTGAAAGAAGGTTTTTTTATTTTAACTAATCAAACTCCTCTCTTCTCAATTTCCATAATTGCATCTACATGAGCCGCAGCAATTTTATTTCTTACTTCATCTTTTAGTAATTCCAGACATTCCGCTTTGTTATTATAGAAACCATTCTCTGTTAGAACAGCAGTCATTTTAGTATTTCTCAAAACATAGAACTGTCTAGTAGGGCGGGATTTGATGTGGCGGTTTTTCCAACCTGTAGCAGTTACTAGATGTTTCTGAAAGATGGCGGCTACTTTTCTACCTCTAGAATTGTTGTGGTAATACCAGGTCTCTACTCCGCTGATGCTCGGGTTCGACCACTTACCTAAAGGAGCAGGAGCAGCATTAGAGTGCACAGATAGAAACATGCGGGGAAGGTGAGACTGCTTGGTGTTTGCTCGTCTGACACGCTCTTCTAACAAGTTGTCTACATCTACTTCAGGAACAACTACAAAGTGCTGAACACCTTTTTGTTTCAATAAGCGAATCATCTTTTTTACAATGTCTCTATTGAATTCGTATTCCAAGAGTTGTCTTCCATCTGAAAACTTCGGTGATCGTTTTCCTTTTGTTTTTGAGCCATGACCGTTGTCAATGCACCACATATATCTAGCTTTGTGCGTTGCTGGGCCTCCTGTATCTGTTGGTGTTTCTGTAGTCGTACTGCCAGTTGAGGAGCCAGTTGTAGGAGTATTGTTATCTTCAGGAGGATCGGTAGGTGTAGGGTCAGGCACTGTAGGTGGAACAACAGGTTCTTCTTCCTCTGGTGGTTCTGGGTTTACATCTGGCAAGTCTACCGTTGGAGTATCTATTGGAGTAGTGGTTTCTACGATCGGGTCTTCTTCATCTATAACAACTACGGCATTATCTGTCGTGATTTCGGAGCCATCCTGAGGAACTGTTTCATCTGCTTCAGGCAAGTTAGATGTAGGGTATTTTGTAGTGGTTGGCGGCGGAGCAGGAGCAGGCTTCGGCTTGGATGAGCTAAAAGAGCTAAACAGACTTTTGAAAAAATCGATGATCTTTTGGAGCATGGTGATGTGTTTATATTGTGTGTTGTAAATGTAGGAATTTTTTATGAAGGGGGAAAGAGAGGGAAGAAGAGGGTTGAAAAGGGGAGGAGAAGGTAGAAGAGGGTTTGCCCAGAAGGCGTGTGTACTGTGTGTACCGTTCTGAAATAAGTTTATGGTTAGAAAATAAAATGAAAAAAGCTCGTCTGACGTAAATCAAACGAGCTTTTAAAAAAAACTCCCGCTTAGCTGAGCTTCACGTCAGAAGGTCTTTTCATTTTTATTTTACTTTTCATTATAATTAAACCGGCTACATCTTGTTAGCAGAGCTGAAAATTCGACTCCAGTTGATACCATTAAAGATGCTTCCGTTTCTGGTAGAGAACCAAATAAATAAAGGTTTTCCAACCATGTGGTCATGAGGAACAAAACCCCAGAACCGAGAATCCTCAGAGTTGTGTCTGTTGTCTCCCATAGCCCAGTAGTAGTTTTGCTTAAAGGTATAGTTAGTTACCTGCTCTCCATTTATGAAAATACGACCATTCTTAATCGACATATCATTGTTTTCATAAACCGTGATAATTCGCTTATACATGGCGATGTTATTAGGTGTTATAACAACGGTCTCTCCAGCTTGAGGAACTTTGATGGGGCCGTAGTTATCAACTGTCCAATTTCCAAAATTCCCAGGGTCGTGTGGGAAAAGCATCTGAGGAGGAGCGGTATATTTGCTAGGCTCGATGATCATTTGATCACCTAGTTTTTTTAGTTCGGCCACTTGAATATCGTCAAGGTGGTAGATTCTTTTGCCTTGTCCGCTACCTTGATTTATCTCGTTTAGGTTTACCCCAATCTCATCTAACTTATTGTCGAGCATGGTATTGAAAGTGGAGTTACCCGGATCTTTTATAGTAACGTAATAGCTGAATTGTACATGAGTTGGGGCCTCTGCTGGTTTACCATTAATAAACACTTTTTGATCTTTGATCTCCATCTCATCTCCTGGCATAGCAATACATCGTTTGATATAATGATCGCGCTTATCAATAGGACGAACCCGCAAAGTCTTGCCTGCAATCATTCTTCGATAACCAGGATTTCTACGTGCATCATAAACAGAGACAGAACGCTGAGGTGTCAAATAAACAGAGTCTCCTTCCGGATAATTAAATACAATAGGATCGTTTCTTTTGATATTCGTAATAGCGGGTAGACGATGATAGCCAAGGCTTGGTTTTTTTAGATAGGATTCTGTTCCTATAAAAGGAGTTGTATTATCCAGCAAGGGAAATTGCGCAACCGTCATCGGAGTCCGAATTCCATAATGCGCTTTACTTACAAAAAGAAAGTCTCCTACTAAAAGTGATCCTTCCATCGAAGGCGTTGGAATTACAAAAGCTTCTATCAAAAACATTCTGATAAAGGCTGCTGCAAAAACTGCAAATACAATAGATTCGACCCATTCGCGAGCCTCTGATTTTTTGTAAGGACTGTTGAACTCTAGTTTTTTTACTTCACGGGCATTACCAGCTTCATGTGCTTCCTTTAGTTTTTGAGCGTAAGCTGATTCCGCAGTAATTGTCGGTCCGAGGTATTTGTCTTCTTCGTTTTTACCGATCAGGAAAAAAGCTAAAGGTGCATAGATCACAGCCAATGCAGAATCCTTCAAATCATATTTTCCAAAGGAGCGGACCATGTCCACACACATTCCTACGAAGATGAAAATATTCACAATAGGAATAAGCAGCAGCAAAGCCCACCAAGCTGGACGCCCAATGATCTTGCACCATTCCATAAAGTTAAGTCCTGGTACCAATGCTTTCCAGCCATCAACACCGGCCTTTTGGAAAACCTTGTATAAAGTTGCACTGAGCAGTATATAAGAGAAAATTAAAAAGAGAAGTACACTCACTGTTTGCTATTTTTTAATTGATAAAATGGTCTGTCTACTGATTGGGCTGCAAAGATATATTTTCTTTGCTAATAGCGAAAGACAGATTTGTTTCTGCTAAATAATGAACGTGCAAGGTACAGGGAGCGTATTTGGAAAAAAGAGAAGTTGGACGAGGGGAAGGGATTTACCGATGAATGGGTGGGGTAGAATTAGTGAGTATCGACGAAATGAGGTGTTTTATCGATAAACGGCAGATTCTTAAGGATGGCTAATTGGTCTACTCTTCTACGAAACCCTCCAAATAAAGACGTTCTGCCTTTTGCTGTGAGTCAAAATAGACTTTGATTTTTTTACGGAAGTATCCTGGCTGA
>JBGCDT010000415.1:0-24919 GCA_045105695.1 Saprospiraceae bacterium
AGCTTATAATTCATAGCAGCCTCCGCCGTCACTACTGAATACAGATAACTAGCTAAGGCAATAAAGAAAACCATTTGCAAGACAGTACTCAGCTTAGAAGAATGCTTAGTAAAAAACCAGCCAATAAGGCCTACAAGGCTGAATAAGAAGGAATAATGATATAATTGATCGAGCATAATTAGAGGATTCTTAGGTTTAAAATGTGGCTTGTCCGCCAAAGGACTTTGCGATAGCTGACTGGCCCATTTCCGAAACTATTTCACTAGAACGTTGTAAATGTAGGACATCTGTATGAGAAACGATTGAAAAGCAGATTGAACACTTATATTATTCGACAAATTAATACAAGAATCCGTCTTCAATCTGTCTTGAAAACTATTCTTTCCCATCAGATTTTTTATATTTTTGCAGCCCAAAAGCAAATTGAAATTTTAATCGCTTAATCAGAAATAAAATGAGTACAGAAATAGAACACGTACATTGTTTGATAATCGGCTCTGGACCTGCGGGTTACACTGCCGCTATTTACGCAGCTCGTGCTGGTATGACACCAGTCGTTTACACCGGTCCCGAACCAGGTGGTCAGTTGATGATTACGACTGATGTAGAAAACTACCCAGGTTATCCAGATGGTATTATGGGCCCTGCGATGATGGATGAATTCCGAAAGCAGGCCGAACGTTTTGGAACGCAAGTTCGCTACGAAAAAATTGCAAGAGTTGACTTCTCTGGGCCTGTACACAAAGTATGGACAGAATCCGATGTAGAAGTTCATGCTGATGCCGTTATCATCTCTACAGGAGCTTCCGCCAAATGGTTGGGATTGCCTTCTGAGCAACGACTGATGAACAAAGGTGTTTCTGCCTGCGCCGTATGTGATGGTTTCTTTTTTAAAGGAATGGAAGTCGCAGTAGTAGGTGCTGGTGATACAGCTGCCGAAGAAGCTTCTTACCTGGCTAAGCTATGTCCGAAAGTTCACATGTTCGTTCGTCGTGATGAGATGCGTGCCTCTAAAGTGATGCAGAAGCGAGTGATGGATATGGAGAACATTGAAATCCACTGGAACACAGAAACGGAGGAAATCCTAGGAGAAGAAGAGGTGGAAGGCGTTCGCGTTGTGAATAATAAAACGGGTGAAAAGAAAGTCGTTCCTGTAAAAGGGTTCTTCGTCGCTATTGGCCACAAACCGAACACCGGTATTTTCCAAGATTGGATTGACTCTGACGAAACGGGTTACCTTATTCCAAAACCAGGAACTGCACATTCTAATGTAGAAGGTGTTTTCCTAAGTGGTGATGCAGCGGATAAAGTATATCGTCAGGCAGTCACTGCTGCGGGTACAGGTTGTATGGCAGCTTTGGATGCAGAGCGTTACCTTACGGAAAAGGAAATCGTTTAGCAACAACGAAAAATTAACTTCAGAATCTACATTGAAAAGATTCTAAAATTATTTTTTGTGTAATACACAATAAAAACATTAAGAGAAAGCTCTTTGAATATCCTTTTATAAGAGCACAATACAAACCAAGAGCAGTAGCTGACCATTTGGTTGGTTGCTGCTTCTTATATTATAAAACAATAATATTACAGAACAATGAATATTCAAAACAACTGCGTAGTTGGGATTGATTACACACTCACCGACAGCGACGGAGCGGTCGTAGATACGACCTTGGATCGCGAACCATTACTTTATCTTCACGGAGCCGCTAATCTACTTCCAGGCATGGAAAAAGCATTGGAGGGAAAAACGGAAGGAGATAAATTCAAGCTCACGTTGACACCTGAAGAAGCATTCGGCGTACGTGATGAAGCTTTGATGCACAGAGTACCTACAGCCGAACTTCAGCACATAGAAAACCTACAGGAGGGATCTCAAATTCAAGCGCAAAGCGAATCTGGTAATCAGATTTATACGGTAATATTAATTGAAAATGAAGAAGTTACTTTAGATGGAAATCACCCATTGGCTGGAGTGACTTTGAACTTTGACGTTGATGTGAAATCTGTAAGAGCAGCCACTGATGAAGAGGTAGAACACAAACATGCGCATGGAGCTGGTGGGCATTCGCACTAGGTTAATAAAAATTAAAATTAAAAATGCCTTCGGACTTTGAGGGCTGCGATAATAGTCATCTGGTTAGCCTAGTCTTTCTAGGATGCAAAAGTTATATAATTTTTTAGAAAGCTCGTCTTGCGATTTGAAATCGTATGGTGAGCTTTTTCTTTTATGATATCATGACTTAGATTTACTTTGCTTTTTAAGTCTTTTGAAAAGAATTCGTCAGATAAATCGAAATTTGTCAGACGAGATTTAATTAGAATAAAAAACAAAATGTTCTAAATTATTTGTTTTACAAAACAAAATGTATATGTTTGTGCAACAAATTATTTGACCATGCTTAATACAGAAAGTGAAGGATTTGATTTTTTCAAGGCAGCTGCGTACTTAAAGGGTAGGGGAGCTCAAATAAATCCGTCTAACAGATTTGATAACTATATACGTGATGCGAATCCTTTGACGGATGAAGAGGACGGAGTTTCTCAATTGCAAACGCAACTGACGACCGTACATCCTAAAACTATAGTTAATGAAGTGGTCAGCCCTGATATACCGATGGACTATTCAGCTAATCCATATCAAGGTTGTGAACATGGTTGTGTTTACTGCTATGCACGTAATACACATCCGTATTGGGGCTATAGTGCTGGAGTAGATTTTGAGCGGAAGATCATGGTAAAGAAGAACGCTGCGGAATTGTTAGAGGCCCGAATTCTACATCCTAAATGGAAAGCGAAACCGATTATGTTTTCTGGAAATACGGATTGTTATCAGCCAGTTGAGCGTAAGATGAAAATCACCAGAGCGATGCTTGAAGTACTATGGAAGTATCGACACCCCGTTGGAATCATCACTAAGAACTCTTTGATACTTCGAGATCTTGGCCTTTTACAGAAAATGGCAAAAGAGGACTTGGTCAAAGTAAATATTTCCATAACGACGATGGATGAAAAACTCCGCTCTTTTATGGAGCCTCGAACGGCTACGATCAAAGAGCGACTAAAGACGGTAGAACTTTTGACGGCTAATGGGATTCCTACACAAGTTTTGATGGCCCCGGTGATCCCAGGTCTAAACGATCATGAGATATTGAAGTTGATAGAAGCTTGCGCTAAAGCAGGTGCATTGGATTTCCATCATGGCATCGTGCGATTGAATGGCGAAGTGCAGCAAATCTTCATAGATTGGATACAAAAAACCTATCCGGCCAAAGCAGATAAAGTCATCAACAAAATTAAAGAATGTCATGGGGGTGATCAGTTAGAATCTTATATCGGAAATAAGATGACAAAGAGTAAAACTGCTGATATTATTAGAAAGCAAGTCGCGCTTGGGAAGAAGAAATTCTTTGAAGGGAGGACGATGCCCACATTGAATTGTGAAATACATGATGTCTATAAAACCAGTCAATTAAAACTATTTTGACGAGCTAAAAAATTAGTATAATTACCAGTTACTGAAATACCGGTAATTGGAAACTGATAAAAAAATTTCATAACCAAAAAATCAAAAATCATGACTACAACAGAAGTGGCCAACCGTCTAATCGAACTATGCCAAAGCGGCAAATGGGAAGCAGCACAAAACGAACTGTATGCAGAGGACTGTGTCAGTATTGAACTCCCAGGCTCACCAAATGAAATCACAAAAGGCTTAGCCAATATTAAGAAAAAAGGAGAGCAGTGGGATCAGATGGTTGAAGAAGTTCATGGTAATAAAATAGAAGGACCAATCGTAGCGGACAATCATTTTTCTCTAAGTATGGCATTGGATGTGACTTTCAAAGGAATGCCTAGAATGACAACTTCTGAAGTCTGCGTCTATGAGGTAACCAATGGAAAAATTACTAAGGAACAGTTTTTCTACGCACCTCCGCCTGAGCAATAGTAATTAATCTCAAAACACAACTAAACAATATAAGCAGCAGTAGGATTTTTCATCGAGTTGGAAATTCTATTGCTGCTTTGTTTTTTGGTAGACTTACTTATCTTTGGATTGAACTGAACTTTTCATTCTCAAACTTATACCTATATGAAGCCGCTATTATACATTGCTCTGTTTTTGTTCTTTTGCTCCTGCAATTCCAAATTTGAAGTCGCACTAACTGGGAATCAAGGCACATTAGGTTTGGAAGAGAATGAAAAACGAAAAGCAGGTTCTGGTTTTAAAATCAATTATGGATTGAAAAAGGTGTATAGACGATTCGGAGTAGGCTTTGATTATGAGGTCGGAAGATTAGGCTATGGTTCAGATGCAAACGATGAAGACCGACCAATTTTTCAAAGTCTATTATTGGAAGGTTATTATGCTCTCAGAGATCGCTCCTCAGATGAGCGTCGGGTAGACTTTGGTTTTGGAGTAGGCTTTGGGAACCTTCCAGCGGGTAATGATGGGGGAGTGCCGAAGGTGATTAGTTTGGAGGCTGACATATATTCGATCCGTTTTCCAAAAGTTTATTTTACTTCTAAAGGTAGGTATGTTGGGCATTTTGATAGTGGGCCATCTAATTTATCTTTTGAATTAGGGATTGGGGTTCATTTTTTTAGGAGGTGAGACGTAATTAGGTAATTAAGTTAACTCATTAAAGATGCGGTATACACTACTTAACATAATATCAATTATAAGGCAATATTGTATTTCCTTATTTAGATGTATGACTCAGCAGATATCACATAGAATTCTAAGCGCTAGAAAACACTAAGGCACTATAAGCATCGAGCCACTAAGAGAGTAACAGATCATTTTCGCTAAACATAAAAAGCTGCAAAGCCTTAAACAGAGCATACAGCGAATAGTCTTTAACCATAGCAGCTATACGAGCAGATAAAGTAATACAATTTCTCTGTGTCATACACAGCCCGTAATTGCCATAAAAATTTAGACTGATGATTCTGGATCAATATAGAGACTTTAAGAAACGCCTTACTCCTCCTTGAGCTAGGAATGAAAAAGAAAACCTACTTAACATAATATATTGCATATCGGCAAAACAAACTACTGCGTAAGTATATTGTTAGAAAATCAATACTGCCAGACGTCTAGATGCTTGATGAAAACTTTTGCTAAATTTTCGGCATCAGATATACCACGGTGCTGTACACCGGTGAACTCAAAGCCTTCCTTACGTATTGCTGCGCGTAATCCACAAGGACGGTGTAATCGTTTATAGGTTTGGTATTGCTTTTTGATGTTGATATGAGGATCTACCCAGTCGTATTCTAGGTCGTGAAGTTCACAATCTCTGATGAGCATTTTTTTATCGAAGCTGCCCCAAGAACAGAGGGTGTAGTCTCCCCCATCGAAGTAATCTATCCAGTCGTGAAACTCTTCGATTACTTTTGGAAAAGTATCTGCTTGGTCGATTTGATCTTGGGTGATCGTCGTGAGTTCGCTACAGAATGAGGAAAGTCTTGGGTTTAGAATTGGTTTAATGAATTTATTGAATGAACCCAATTCTTCGCCATAGCCATTTACCATCAAGGCTCCAATTTCTATGGTCTCTTGTTCCAGTCCATCTGGTCTTCCCATCCAACAAGTTGCTTCTAGATCGTAGATGATAAAATTCATGTAATTGTATTGTTAGCAATTTAGCCAAGTGGCAAATTGTAGTGCTGTTAAATCAAGTGTAGTTATCTAACGAATTTGAACTCTAAAGGTTGAACGTAATCAATTTACTTATCCAGCAAAATGGTTTTCAACTCCCGAATTTGAGTTTCTAAATCGTCTATTTTTTTCTCCAGATCTATATTGTTATCACTCGTCATTTCATCCACAAAAACAGCATTGGCCAATGACATTCCAAAGATGCCTCCGAAGAGCACAACTAGGATAAAATAGAACCTAGTAAATCCCGCAAACAAAGGGTGGTGCCCCTCCCCTGCTTCTGAAGCATTAATGACTTCCAGAGGGATTTCGTTCCAACCTTCTATTGTAAATAACTGAAAAATATAATAACTGGAAATCGCAGGATCATAGAAATAATCAGGTGCAATTTTCCCATAAAAATGACAGGTAAACAATGCTAAAATGAAGTTTAAGAAAATTAACGCAATCATCACAAAAACAGAGGCTTTGAGTGCTCTACTTAAACCTTGAATGATCAGCTCCATTCTAGGAATAAACGACATGAATCGCACGAGCCTTACCAAGCGACCAAGCCTCAATATTTTCAAAAATGAAGTATTCAAAACAGCAAAAGCTGGAATGATATGGAGCAATGAAGGCAAACTAACGATGACTATGAAAAAGTCAAATTTATTCCAACCACTTGCAAAGTAACCCTTTGGTTTTAGGGTATTGATTTTGATGACTGCTTCCACTACGAAGAAGATGATAAAGAACAAATCAACTAGCTCCAGAATGCGAAATAACTCTGGATAGTTTATCTGCAATTGAGGAAAATACAATAGAAATATGACAATGGAGTTGAGACCAATTGCATACATCATATTGGACTCTCTCAGGAAAAAATGCTTCATCATTTTGAATAAACTTAGTAGATAAATTCAGAGCTTATACTTCCTCCGCATCAGCCACTTCTTTAGTTGCATGTTCTGCGAAAGTGACTTGGATAATTTTATGGAAACCGTAATTTTGTAAACGATTGTGGTAGTAATAAAGCAGTTTGAAATCTTCGCTGACTAATGCTCCTTTGGTATTAAACTTCATGGGCTTGAGCGCATGATAATTTCCCGCCTTTGCTACGCCATGCGTTATGATATCTTCCAAAGAATTTTCCAGCAGGTATTCAGATAGCTGAATTTCTTTTTGCTCACGAAGCTCCTTCAGATGAGATAACAAAGTACCAGTGATCTTAACCAGTAAATCTTTTGGACAACTATAGACCTCAACTGGCAATCGCAACAAGGCATACAAATCCAACTTAGGATTCTGACATTGCAAAATTATGAAAGATACAAATGACATCAGATGACCAGGCAAAACCAAGTTGTCTTTATAATATCGTTCTACAATACGGTCTGCCAAAATTTTGGTGTACTCCCCTTCCCGCTGTAAATCAGATTTTACAATACCGTCACTTATAAAATAATCGGCGACAGAAAGCTCCGCTCCGTTCTTATCAAAGCTCCGTCCTTTCTCGTCCACGAAATTGCCAAGTACATCCATTGGCTTTCCAAAAGTGAGACAAATATCAGAACTTTTGGAAAACAGTTTCCATAGGAAAGATAGGATTTTCCAACGGCTATAGGTTTTGTCTTTTACCTTTAAATAAAATTCTTTGCCGGTCTTTTGTAGATGTTGCTCAATGAGAAAATCCGCTTCCAGAACCATATCATACCCTAAAATTAATGGCACTATAAAAACCTTTTCGTCTTTTCCTTCCTGATAGTTATTTCGTTGGGCTTCAACTGCTGTTCCTAGTAAACCCAATTTCAAACGGGTCTCCAATTCTCCTGAGCGAGAACGAGTACCGCCTGGGAAAAACAAAGAATTGGTTTTGCGCTGAATAGACAGACGGGACATTGTTTTTAGTGTCTCCAGATAAACGCCGTTTTTCTTACGTCGATCTACTCGATAGGCACCCAGTCGATTCATATAATAAGCGGTATAACCTGTATTGTATAAATTGAGTCCCGCTCCAAAAGAAGAGAATGGAATACCCGCTATAGTATCTAGTACATAACCGATTAAGATGGAATCCAGATTACTAAAATGCGTTGGGACAACCACGACAGTTCCCTCTTTCATCAAAGATCTCACTTTATCTACTTCCCCATTTATACTCAGACGATCGAACAAACGATGTCTAGAAGAATAGATCCGCTTGTGGTTTCGACTAGCGGCCGTATTGAGTAATCGGTTGAAAAACAAAGTCAAAAAACGTCTGGCAAATTTGAAGGTAGAGACCTTGAAGGTTCCTACAATTTCTTCTGAATAGTGATTTATTATTTGAGCTAGAATCGCGTTGTTATTTTGTTTCGCCTCTTCTGCAGGTTTGTCAAGCGAATATTTAACCAGTTTACTTTTTATCTTTTTCCAAAAACTTTTATCATCCGGCGGGTCCACTTTCCAGGGTTCTTCCTTGATACGAGTCAGCTCCTGATAAATGGTTTTTGCAATTAAATCCTCAATGTCATTGCGTGGCTTAGCAGTTAGTCGCTCCAAGGTGTTTTCATCAATTTCTTCGATGAAGTTGTCTCTGTCCTGATGCAACTTATAAATCGGCCAATTCTCAATTTCTGGCTCGACATGCGGATATATTTTTTGATCATTACTCATTAGGGGCGACGTATTGAGCATTTATTTTTTCAAAAAAGTCCAATAGCTCTTCCTGTCCTGTTTTCTTATTGGAAGAGGTTATAAAAAACTGAGGGAGGTCATTCCAATATTTTAGTAGCTCCTCTTTGAAAAATTCAATACTGCTTTCTAATTTATTTGGTTTGAGGCGATCCGCTTTAGTAAATGCAATTACATAAGGTATCTGCATCTGTCCCATCCAATTAATAAATTCAATGTCGATTTTTTGAGGTGGAATATTAATATCTATCAAAACCACTGCACACATTAAATTTTCTCGATGTAGTAAATATCCCTCGATCATCTTCTCCCATTCTTTCCGTTTGGTTTTGGAAATAACTGCATAGCCATAACCCGGAAGATCGACGATATTCCAACTTTTGTTGATGATGTAATAATTGAGGTGCTGTGTTTTTCCAGGCTTCTTGGAAATCCTTGCAAGGCCGTTTCTTCCAGTGAGCATGTTGATGAGAGAGGATTTCCCCACATTGGAACGCCCGATGAAAGCATACTCAGGCACAAAGCTCTTGGGGCATGTTCTCACATTGGGATAGCTCCCCGTATAATCTGCTGTATTTATCTTCATCTATTAGACTGTGATTTAGGTCGGCAAAGATAAAAATTTGAGGGAGAAATTTTGATCTGCCCCTTTTGTCTAAATGATTTAGCGAAATTTATATTTGTACTGATCCATTTAAGTTCATATAAATGTTGCTGCAACTAACTGGTTTTCAATATTATTATGCGTATTGGAAATAAAAGTTTGAAAATACCCTTCCTCCAAGCTAGAGGAAAAGACATACTCCAATCTAAATCTAAATCAATCCTTCCACCCTTATCTTAAATTTCTCCTCCAAACCATTGAGTACCCATTCAGCATGTGTCCACTTTTTCACCTCTCTGTTAATTCCAAGAGTAATGTCCTTTAATGCTCCTTCCTGAATAAATCGCATCGGAGGCATTTTGTTGAAAAAAGTTTTCAGGTGGATGTACTTCGGAGTTTGCAAAGTATCCCCGCCAACTTGCGTCAGATAAGTGAAGGTGGTCTTCTCATCTGCCTGCCATTCCGTAATCAGGTGCGCTTCGTTCTCAAAAAATAGAGATACCCCAGGTCCTGATACTTTAATTAAAAAGCCAATCAATTGATCACTATGCAATGGAGGGTTTATTTTTTTTCTAAAGTTTACTCCTTCCTGTTGAATCAGATATTGTTGCCGGGGAGATATCGTCCCTTTATTATCATCTGAGTTCTGCACAACTATTTCTTCATTGAAATAGCTATCCCGATGCCAAACACTCTGCACATTTACATCGTATTTTTTTTGTTGAAAAATAGAATCATAGAAATTCAAAATCAACAATGGGTTCTCTCCGAAAATACCCAGCGTACATTTATTAACCTCTGGATTCAGTCTTGAATATATTTCTAATTTCAAATTAAAAAATTCATCCTTGCAGGAATCCAGTTCATTCTCCATTGAAGTTTCGTAAGGGATCATATCCAATATGGCAAGATCGAATCTTTTCTCTAGTTCAAAAACTTTCGTTTCAAATGACGCCACCTTTTCTTTCGTCGCTAATAGAAAACTATAATCCCTCGCCTGCTCTGCATCTTGAAAGAAAGCTTCTTTTTTTCTTTTTCGTTGCTCTTCGTAAATGTCCAATTGATTGAGCAAACGAATGTAATTATTCCCCTCTTGCATGTTCATCAGCATACGGCGGATTTCGCTAGTATAATCTGCATTCGTAAGTCGCTCCAAGCTATCCCAATACAAATCCATGCTCAATGGATCTGACTCTGTTTGGATAGACAATACGCCATCGTTCATTTTTATATTGACAATTAATCGATCCTCGTTGTCGAAGCTATTCAAGGCTGCTGCGAGCGGAGCCGTGAGTTTATCACGAATGGTTCTTTGTAAATAACGTGCACCGTATTTTGGATGGAAGCCCACTTCTGCGAAATAATCTAATACTGAATCATCAATTTGGAAATTCATTTTTTTATGACGGATGCCCTCTAGTTTCTTTAGCAATCCCATTTCTCGTTCTACCACAAAACGCATAGTATCTTTATCCAAGGGAGCAAAAGGAATCACTTGATCTATTCGATTGTACAATTCAGGTCTGAAGAACTTTTGTACCGCAGTTTCATAGAACTGAATGATCTGTTCTGTTTCCATTTCAGGTTTCCAGGAGATGCGGTTTCCCTGGGCATTGCTTGCTCCGATGTTAGAAGTCAGTACAATTATGCTACTGCAAAAATTCACCACTTTGCCCAGTTGATCCGTCAGTCTGCCATCTCCAAGTATTTGCAAAAACAAATCATAGACGGAAGAATGTGCTTTCTCAATTTCATCAAATAATAAAACAGAAAATGGATTTTGTCGAATGGCTGAAGTCAATTGACCATCTGATCCATCAGGTCCACCAATCAGTCGGGTCACTGCAAATGGTCCTGAGAATTCACTCATGTCAAAACGAACCATTCGATTTCTATTCCCAAACATAAATTGTGAAAGCACCTTAGCCAATTCTGTTTTTCCAACACCAGTTGGGCCAACAAACAAGAATGACGAAATCGGTTTTCCAGCTCTCGTTAAAGCAGTTTTTACAGAAGCTAGTTTGTCTACAACGACATCCACAGCTCGCTCCTGTCCATAGACATTGCTATTGAATTTTGACTTGATAGCCGGAACATCCATCCTAATATCAGGATCAATAATAAACAGAGGCAGACCCGATTCTTCGCTAAACTGACGGATTACTTCTTTCCGATTTATAACTACTGGTTTATTTGTAATAGTATTGTTATAATTCATAAGAATACTTTCCAGAAATCGAATTGGTTTGCCTGGAAGGCCTGAGTATGGGGAAAATCGTTGGTTTAGACGAAGGACTTCACTGATGGCTGTTCTAGCTAATTTGACACTGTTACTACCTGCGATATTTTTAGACTCGAATTTTTGCTGAATCATTTTTTCCAAGCCCTTCGTTGGCGTTTGGATTTTCATCACTGTGAAATAGGACAGATACATCGGACTTCTCAACTCAATTTTTGCCAACTCTTCTGGAGTACATTCACTAATGATTTTCAGACTCCCCTTTTTCAGAAATGGAATAAGGTACTCTGCCATGCTGACTTCATTACCAACGTATTGACCTACCTCGAACAGCTCTTTTAAATTTGTGATAAACAAATAGTCATCGGTCTGAGCCAACTCTTCACAAAGCGTTGTGAGGTTACTTTCCCAACCAATCTCACCTCCAGCAAATTCCTTAATCAAGGTAGAAGCAGTGGTCAGCCAAATACTGGTATCAGCCTCCTCCGTCTGAAAGGATAGTTCTTTTACCATTGCTGTTTTTCCTACACCTGAGGGACCAACCAATAAAATATTTTGCTTGAAGCTAGATTGAAAATTGGCTATTAATGCCTCCATTTCTTTTTTTCGTTCGAAGACTTGCTGTTCGCTTTCTGTCAAACGATAAGCGACTTTGGTGAGTAACATTTCATCGTCTCCAAAACTATTGTCTTCCAACTCCCGAGGCGTCGGAGCAAAGACCTCTTGTTTGTTTTCAAACAACTGAACAGTGTCCCACCAAATGGAAGAAATAATACGTTGTACTTTTGAGAGTCGTCGCTTTCGCGAAAATTCCATACGGATGACCTCAGCCATTTGATCAATTAATCCTTCCTTAGAATAGTCAAAAGCTTCTAGTCCAAGAGTTGGTAGCACTCCCCAGAATCCTGTACCTCTCGCCTCAACAAAATATTCAAATTCCAAATCAAAAGCTTGAAAACTAATTCCATCACGAGCAGCATTGAATGGTACGTTCAGACTCCATCTTTCAAATTGCTCCTCGTTCATTTCATTGAGAAGGGATGATAGCTTTCCTTGTTTTAAAATTTCTTTTTCCAAGAGATGAGCATACTGACCTCCGAGTGCGTTAAGCGAAGTTGAGACATGCAGGAGTTCTTTATCCAGTAATGGACTGACCAGTTCTAATCCAGAATGAAAACGAAGCTTGAAAGCTTTGAAAGGAATAATAAGTTTTTGTGCCATTTAGTTTGTTGTATTCAAGACGAAAGATAGACAGTCCGTAGTAGAAAGTTGAATTCTGGTCGAGAAAAATATTATGTAGAAATTTACAGCGTTAGTTTTGTAGGAATTGTTTGGTAGCAATTAGTTCAATAACTTTACGACTTAGATTTAGTTACTAAACTTAAATAACAGCATTCATCGATAATTTATAACAATATGTTTACATTTCACGCAGACATTATCAAAAGAAGAAAAGTCAGTATAGTTTCGCTGTTCATTGGTATCATAGGAGCCTCTATCATTGGTTACTTGATTCCTCCTTTTTTAGAAAATGGTCGTGTCAATATTGTAGAAGATTTTATCAGACAAGTTGGGTTACAAGACTATACCACCATCGTTTACCTTTCCCTATTTGGTCTTTTATTATTGGCAGTGATTCCAGCGATCAAGAATGTTTTTCAAAAGAAGATGATCAAAAGTGGTTATGTACATTTTGATGAAGAAAATTTAAAAATTGTGAAAGGAAAAGAGAAATTTTTGATCCCAGGTGAAGAATTACAAGAACTAAGTTTTGAACTAAAAAACAAGAGTAACAAAAAAGCCCTCGCTCCTGGTGGCTCATTTATGAAGATACCTACTCAGAAGGGAACCTTCATCTGTGAAATTGATTACAAAGAAGAAAATCACCATAAAGACTTGAGTAATATTATAAAAGTATTGAAGATAAAACATGAAGTGAAAGTTGCTGTAAGAGAACTTAATTGAAAGTGACCATTACTATTACTAACTATATCTCTTTCTATATCAATACATTAGGGCTTAGTGGTTATATAAACCATTTCACCATAAATCTTTCCCTAAAAAAAATCTCCTTTTCTTTATCTTAGTGTTGTCAATACACTACATTTGTGAGCTTGATTTTGTTCTGAGTTCAGTGAGCTGTTAACGTATACTGAGTTATTTGCAACTTCATCATATTACTAACCAAATCTTCAAGAGATGATCGCAATAGTTGATAGTGGATCGACCAAGGCTGACTGGTACGTCCTTGCGCAGAACGAAGTAATCAATAGCGTAAACACCACCGGTTTTAATCCTTTCTTTCAAGATTCAGATTATATCTACAATAGCTTAACTGAACAACTCGAATACGCATCTTGGATTTTAGAAGTAAAAGAGGTCCATTACTATGGAGCAGGATGCTCTGATGATTTTAGATGTGAGATAGTTGCCAAAGCTTTGAGAAGAATATTCACAAATGCCACTGTCTCTGTAGAACATGATATTCTCGCATCTGCGAGAGCTACTTGTGGAAACAAACCTGGGATTGCTTGTATCCTAGGTACTGGCTCTAATAGTTGTCTTTATGATGGAGAGCAATTAACTGATAATGTTACAAACCTAGGTTACCTGTTAGGTGATGAAGGAAGCGGAGGTCACCTGGGGAAAAAACTCATTCAAGGTTATTTTTACAGAGAGCTTCCAGAAGACATCAAGCATGATTTTGAAACCAATTTCCCTATTGATAAACGAGCTTTTCTGAATACCATTTATGGTCATGAAAAACCAAACGTTTATTTAGCTTCTTTCGCAAAATTCATTTCAAATCATAAAGACCATTTCTATATTCAGAATCTAGTAAACCAGGCCTTCGGTCTTTTTCTGGATCGACACGTCCGCAAGTACAAAGGCCACAATACTTTGCCTATACATTTTGTAGGCTCTGTTGCATTTCACTTCAAAGACATTCTAAGTATCTCGATGAGTGAACGCAATCTTGAAATGGGCATTGTCATTAAAAAACCAATTACTAACCTGGCCCAGTTTCATTTACTAGGAGATCAGTTTATACCTGCCGAACAAAGTTTAACATGAGCGAAAAAATAAAAAGAATAGCGGTCTTTACTTCTGGTGGAGATGCGCCTGGTATGAATGCAGCCCTTCGTGCTGTGGTCAGATATGCTACTGCAAAAGACCTACATGTCTATGGCATTTATCGAGGTTACGAAGGAATGATTGATGGAGACATCAAACGTCTCGAAACCAGAGATGTAGGAAATATTATCCATCGAGGTGGTACTGTGTTACGTACCGCGCGTAGTGATCGATTTCGCACTAAAGAAGGTCGTCAGATGGCTTATGAATCGCTGACGGCTTTAGACATTGATGCTTGTGTTGCGATTGGAGGAGATGGAACATTTACTGGAGCTAAGGTCTTTACTGAGGAATTTGATATTCCAATGATCGGTGTTCCTGGCACCATTGATAACGACCTTTATGGAACAGATTATACCATCGGTTTTGATACGGCTGTAAATACTGCTATTGAAGCGGTAGATAAAATTAGAGATACGGCTGATAGTCATAACCGACTGTTCTTCATTGAAGTAATGGGTCGTAACTCAGGTTTCATTGCATTGAATACGGGGATCGGGTCAGGAGCTTCTAATATTCTGATCCCAGAACGTGATACAGATATTGATGGCTTGGTAAAGATTCTAAAGAAATCTGCTAAACGGAAAAAACTATTTAGTTTAGCGATTGTAGCTGAAGGAAATAAAATGGGTGGAGCGACAGCTATTGCCGAAATGGTAAAAAAGAAATACGATTTCTACGATATAAAGGTAGCCATCATAGGGCACTTACAAAGAGGTGGATCACCTACGGCTGCCGATCGGGTACTAGCGAGCCGTTTAGGTTGTAGTGCCGTGCAAGCCTTGTTAGATGGGAAGAAAAATTCGATGGTTGGAGTAATTAATAACAAGGTTGCCTACACCCCTTTCAAGAAGGCCATTAAGCTAAAGAAAGATCCTAGAGAAGACTTAATTCGAATGGCCGAAATACTGGGGATATAGTATTCAGTCAAGTTTTACCTTTTTCAAAACTCTGTTGAAAGCCCCTACCCCAGTACCAGATTCTAGGAAAAATAAATTACCGTTGTTCACCTTGATCTGTTCCACCATAGCGCATTCTATTAAAATGGGTCTACCTAATGATCCGTCTTCTAAGTTGATTTTTCGAACAACTTTACCTTTTGGATGATTAAAAATGGTGTAAGCTTCGTTGAGCATTTTATCCATAATGACATCTCCATCCCATTTTTTCTCTTTTTGATAAGTAATGGGAATTGCCCCAGCCTCCTCGCCATGCTCATCATAGACTTGTATTTGACTTTTCAAATAATTGAAAATTAAAAACTGTTGACCAATTTGTAACAGGGGAATGTTGATCGGTTTATAAAAAAGATTGACTAAACCAGCTATATCCATGTTGTTTTCCAAAGCTCGTTTGAGTTCTAATTGTTTTTCTTCCCAGCTCATATCCATATGATCAATGTAACCAATAGAAGCAGCCAATTCTTCGCGATACCTTCTTTTTAAGTTATCATCATTAGCCACTTCTGCCATAAGAAATCGTTTTTCAGAACCAACTTCATATCCCTGGAATCGCAACAATTGTCCAATGCAGTAACGGAAACGATAAATAATAAGACTATCAATTTTTCCAACACATGGTTCTATTTCTTTACCATACTGTTTCCTTGTTCCATACACTTCGAGTTCTAACCGATTACCTTCTAATTTTATTAAATAATTTTCAATGTCAGTTAGGAGATGCTTTGTCCCTACACAACTTTCTACCAAGCCATCAAATTTTTTGATTTTTTTTATAGAAATAGAATTCAGTGCCATCCCCTCGTCATCAATTAATACGAGCGAAGTTCCTTTTCTCATTCCAGGAAGAGTTGCTAATAAAACTTTGTCTTCATGAAAAATATAATCTCTGACAGTATAAGTCGGTTTAGTCAATGGTTCGACAATTGGTTTAGCAGAAACAATTACATCCGGCAAGGTTTCAAAGTAAGGATGTAGTTTAACGTCTAACCAATTGCTTGTAGAATCATTGATCCAGATAGCCAGTGTTTCGTAACCTACATGTGTAAATTGAAGGAGAGCAGGGAGTTCAATAATTCTCAATTCAAATTCTCCAATCCTATCACTGGTCGTTCCTTGCTGACTTGTGATGTTGAAAATGTTTGTAGCGGGAAGTGGAGCTTCAGAGCTTGCTGTAGTGATTCTACCTTTTAGAATAAGAACTTCTCGCTCTTGCGCATTTAGGTTTATACCTAAAAACAGAAATAAAGTGGCGAGTAAATAGAATCTTTTAAGCATGAGACTGATATTGTTTCAGTCTCTAAAGTAGTGAGTTATTTCTTTTGTAGGAAACGGAAAAGATGAATAAGTCAGGTTTCTGTGAAAATGATAGCTTTTCTAGAAGCTTCATTTTCCATAGCATCTGTCATTCTGAGACCTGTTCTTTTCTCTTTAAAAATTAATATTGCAAGTGGGATCATGAAATGAGGGATTCTGATGAACACCTGCCAGGTCCATTGGCTTAGACCCTCAAAGAAATAATTTACATCTAGATATGAAGTGTACCTTGCAAAGGTTGTAACTGCTCCCCAGAATACGATATAAGCCAATGCTATTTTGCTGATTTTATTGGGAAAGAAAATAGCTATGCTTACAATGAAATCCATAATACCAGCGATCATCAATAATTGAACGGCAGCCGCTTCGGAAATACCAAAGGTGTTTAGGATCATATCTACAAAATTCCCAGGTCTTGGATAGTAATTTACAGCATACAAACCATGACATATGAAGGTGAGTGCAACGGCTATCTTTGCAATCAAGCGATACCTAGGAGCAGACCATTTTGGGTATATCCAAAAATACAAAAGCACTGGACTGATAATTTGAGTGCTGTATTCTAGTAGTTGTCCAAGGCTGAAAAATTTTTCCTTGCAATACAAACAAGCTAATGCAAAAAGAAAAGCAGCCCCGACTAATATTATTTTAGCGGACCACTTTGGTAAACGAGTAATAAATAGCGCAACCAGAGCACACAAAAAATAAAAAATTCCAAAAGAGAAAATTACCCTTTGAATACAATCATCTACGATTGGACTAGTAATATACACATCCCAAGGAGTTCCAAAAACATTTTCAACAATAGATTTCATCCATCCTTCATCCCACAACAGAACACGAAAAGGAGCATCCCAAAAAAGGTGTTGCCATGCTCTTCCGAGAAAGACAAAAATAGTAGCTGCCTGAATTAATAAAAAAGGAATTCTTAAGGAGGAACTTTTCAAAGTATGTTTTTAGTTTTAGGTTGTTATACTAATTTGTATTACGATCACAACTTTTAATTGATTCAAAAATATGTCATTTATACGTATTTACATAACCAACGAACCGGAAGCCGCTGCTGAGCAATTAGCAAGTTACCTGATTGAAAATAAATTGGCTGCTTGCGCAAATATTTACCCAATGAAAAGTATATACTGGTGGAAAGGAAAAATTCAAAAGGAATCGGAATGGGTCGCATTAGTGAAAACCACAAAAGAGCTTTGGCCAAAAATCAAAGGTGCCATCGAAGAACAACATCCTTATGAAGTGCCTTGCATTATGAAAATAGAAGTGGAAGCTAATGAAGCTTACGAGGCTTGGATTCGAAAATCAGTAAGCTGATAGTCTTAGGTTTTAGTCGCTTGAACGCAAACTGAGCGCACTAAAGACTTAGATCTATGACTTTCGGTTCATTTCCAAAACTGCATTTGCAATCCCCTCCGGACTCAAGAAATACATTGGAACAATTTGCTGCAAAGCCATTACGGTCATAGAGCTTTGCCAAAAGTTTTCATTCAGTGGATTCAACCAAGCCATTTTTGGAAAATACTCTTCCAATGCCATCCAGCTCATGACGCTACTCCGTCCCAATTCATATGGAGCCATATCCGCATCGCCTATAACGAAAAGGTGATAAGTCTTTGGGTGGTCCATCAAATTTTCAATTGAAACAAATTGCCTGCGAGTCACATCACTAAAGACACCTCCGTAAATGGTATTGTGGTAATAATAGGTTTTGAGGTCATGAGCAAAGCGGATCTTCATTTTTGAAAACAGCTTAGTGACAGAACGAATGTAAGAGGTCATAGAATAGCCACCATTGTCAATGAGTAAAATAACTTCTACTTTCTGATTGTACTTTTCTTTCTCATAGGGCAAGAACAAACCTCCTTCTTTCACTCCTTCCTTAATAGTCTTGGGAATATCCAGTTCTGTATCTGAGGTTTCGTCGTAGATGCCTTTTAGCGCTGCAAGTGCTGCGTCTACATTGTCATCTTTAAGAATGGAGTTTGTATCCACTGGATAATACTGATGGCTGTTTACCACTTTACGAGCCATCTTCCCTCCACCATTTCCTCCAACTCTGATACCTCCCGCGGCAGCTCCATTGTTTCCATAAGGAGATATGCCTCCACTGCCAATCCAATGACTTCCGCCGCTGTGTTTCCCACGCTGTTGTTCGGCAACTAGGCGCATGCGTTCTAATAACTCCTCTAGTGGAATGTCTCTGTAATCAGCAGCCTGCTGTAAGGTTCGTTCTGTATTTTCTATTTCTTGATCTGTTGCAGAATCTGCTAAATTAGGATCGTCCTTTTTTAGAATATCTTTTCCATTTAGGGCTTTTTGAATATCATAAGTGGTCGTATGGATTTCATCAAGGTATTGGTCAACAAGATTTAATTCATCTACTTCTTCAGCTTCAGGACCTTCAAAATAATTTGACTTCCATTTTTGAAAAGCTTCTGAACGAATGATGGCATTTTCTAGTTTTTCCCCTGGACGAATTTCTACTCCTAGAAAGTAATCATAGAAAGCAGCGGCGAAAGGACCAAAGTCAGTTGGAGCTGCTGTGACTAGTCCACGAAGTAAATAGTATAAATCTCCCAGAGTTCTTACAAGCCTTTTGTCTAGCGCCCTTCGAATCACTAACAAGGTGCGCACGTCGGCGGCGAGCTTGTGCTTTTTGAAGGTGGCTGGAAGGGATTGAAACATGTTGATTTTACTTTTCTGAACACACTGAAGATTTCAGCGCTCTCTTCGCGCAATCTTAAGGATTAATACATCACCTGAACTTTCTTTTCAATCGCTCGAGATCAGGCTGTGTTTTCGCTAACACTCCCAAGCCCTCTACCCTATCCACTTTAGTTAAAGCCTCCGCCTCTTCAAAAGATTTCAAGTACTTGATCCAACTTAATAATTCCCGAGTAGCTGGAGCTCTTTCCAAACCAAGGCTACGCATTTGATAAAACAAGGAAATGCACCGCTCTCCCAAATCATCACTAATATCAGGATGATGTTTCTCGACGATTTCTTTCATCAGTTCCGGCTCTGGGAAATTGATATAGTGATAAATACAACGGCCTTTGAAAGCCGTAGGCAACTCTTGTTCTCTATTACTGGTGATGACAATAGCAGGCATGTCTTCTTCTGAGACTGAGATAACCTCTCCGCTCTCTGGCATCACAAACTTTCGATGACTTAGTGCATAGAGTAAGTCGTTTGGAAATTCCCTTGGGGCTTTATCTATTTCATCAATCAATAATACAGCGTTTGGAGTAGCAAAAGCATTTGCAGCTGGCCCTTTGATGACATAGTCTTCGAGCCGTTCGGTACTTCGTCCTCCAGTGCTCAATTGTTTGTCCAAACCCTTTTCTGTTCTCTGTAGATTCAGGACTTCAACTTGAGAGTCTCTGAGGTATTTTACGTGATCGAATTTAGCTACAAACTGTTCTACGGAACTTTTGGAGCCAACTGGATAAACGAATAGTTCTAAGTCCTGATCTTTTGCAAATTGGATTGGTAGTTCTGTCTTCCCTGTACCTGGCTCTCCTTCTATCAGTAAAGGCATACCTATGGTTCTCGCCATGTGAAATGCTTGTGCTAATTCTCTATCGCAAATGTATTGTTGGGAACCCGTCCAAATTTTTTTCAGCGCCATTGTAAAAGTATTGCCTGACTAACGAGTATCAGGTAGTTTATATTGATATGAATATTACGGAATTTGACTAAAAGACAAAAAGAAAGCCGTACCCGAAGATACAGCTTCTTACTACAAATTATATAAATCCTATGAACATATCCGAATTAGGGTGTTATGCTATAACGGCATAACAATGCTTTTACTTGTGTTCGATCTGTGCTTTTACAGAGATCATTTCTTTTGTTGTATAAGCATTAACGATGTATAACCCGTTGTGTATTGTGGAAACATCTACTTGATGGTTCTTTTCCAAAATACGACCGGAGTCATACAGTAAATTTCCAATTAAATCATAAATCTTCACTTGCTCCAATTCCTCACTTCCGTTTGCAAAAACATTCAATACTTCATCCGTTGGGTTTGGATAAGCTACGATAATGTCATCTGTATCATTTAAGCCAGGCTTAGTATTGATTTTCATTTCCATATCTGCACCAGCTACTGTTACGTATTGACCAGCAGCATTGGTTGTGATTGGTTCTCCTTCGAAATCTAATCTGAAAGTGATGTATTCGTTTAATCTTAGATCAATAACATCATCAATAACAAATTCAACTGTAGCAATAATACCATAACCATTCGCAGATACATCACTTGTTCTAGTGTAAGCAACGTCAAACTTATTAGCAGCATATCTATCTTTTGAGAATCCTAACATTGGAGAGTTGTAACTCGCCCAACTACTGTCATCAAACTGAATTGACATTGTTCCTTCTTCAACTATCTCCGCATTGTATCCTAATGAAAAAGACAATCCATAAATATCAAACGCTGGTGCAGCAGGTGTACCGAGCATAACATCTATCTGGACCAAATCTCCAGGGCCAGGGTTAGGCGTTCTAGGAATGAAATACAGAGGAATATTTTCAAGTGTAGCAACTGGACCAGCAACGATAGCCGCTGTTTTCCCATAATGCTCATTGATGGCTAAAGTGTCTGCTCCTGTGATTTCTCCATCACCATTGGTATCAACATGCTTCTCAATGGCCCCCATAGGACCGTCCCAATCTTCGCTAAACTGACCATACCAATCTGGAGAAGGATTATCACGACTTGGACCAACAACACCAGTACAAAAACCAACAGGAAGAACATCAACCATATTTACAATTCCATCATTATTTGCATCTCCAGGGAAAACACAATCTGTAACACACAATTCATCTGTGTTAGCATCAAGTGGAGCATCAATAAGGTCAACATATATTTTCACAGTCTGACAATCACCTCCAGGGGCACAATACCAGATTTCAAATTCATCTGTCAGGTCGAATTCGTCAGAAGGAGGTGTATAAATCAATAAATTATATCCCTCTACGTCCTGGCCATTTATAGTATGAGTAGAATTTCCGTAAAAGAATTCCAAAGTACCTCCTTCATCAGACTCTCCATCAATAATTCCAGGACCAGTAAATTGCCAGTCTTCGATTTCAGGATTATAATCTATTACTAGAGGAGTGTTTTTGGCAGTTTGAAGCGTAAATTCAGCGTTACCTGGATTATAGTTTGATGTCGTTACATAAACTGTAGCGGTCTCACAACTTGGCGTTCCCAACAAACATACTGTATACTCAAAGGATTCTGCTCCTTCAAAGCCAGGGTTGGGCGTATAAGTAATATTACCCAGGGATCTAGTGACTGTCCCATTTACGGGATCAGTATTGGATTGAACGTAAGTATTATTAGCATCGTTGTCGAGTACATTAAATGTTACGGATTGATCAGCTGCAGTAATGGCAAAGTCATTTGCAGCAAAGGTATTTTGCTCTGCTACGTTTAGAACATTGATGGTATAATTTACAATCTTTGTAACTCCTTCAAACTCATAATAGCAAGTAAAATCATCCGTCCCTGTAAATCCAATATAAGGCTCATATCTAACGACTCCATTTTCATCATGAACAACCGCATTACCACTAAATGGAAGAGACTGAAAACCAAAATTCTCCTCCATTGGGATAATTAAATCCAAATAGCCATTTTTCTTAACGGCCAATTCTACATCTTCAGAAATCGATTCCGTATTATCATAGAAGACAGTAACCATTGCTTTGTCACACTTGTCTTCATCATCACAAATGGTATAATGAAATTGCGCAGCACCCCTAAATCCAGAATTGGGAATAAAGGTGATGGTTGAATCCGAATCAACATTTAAAGAACCATTGTTCGCTAGCGTAGCGATTTGAATATTAAAAACATCGCTACTAGAGATGTCGTTTTCTAAAACGTTAATAGAAACGATATCACCGGTATTAGCCGTAACATAGTCATCAACAGCGACAACTGAATAATCAACTACCTCCATTTCAAAGTACATACACCCGAAAGTATTATCAGGTGTGAAATTATAACAAACGTAGAAGGAATCTAGACCGACGAAGTCTGTATTTGGCGTGTAGGTAATTCTGTTTTGCCAAATACCATTGAGAATACCCATGTACTCCCACTCTGTTTCTCCATGAGATGGATCAGAAGGTTGGTTGGGCCAAGGGAACGAAGCGAAATCGTATTCGAAGTCTTCATTCATCATGACCACGTGATTCTGATAGTTCTGTGCAAATCCTGTCAGTGAGGACAAGATCATACACAAGCACACCAGCACCCGTATCAATTTTGGTTTTGATATATTCTTCATTATGTTCGGATTTAACTATAACTTGCTTTGCGATTTAACAACAGTTACAATTTGCATACGAATAGCCTATTTCTCAAGGACATAATCGCATAAATGTGAAATCTGTTTTGGCTAAATAAATGTAAATCGCTGACACAAATAATTCACTTTCAGTTACTTATAGTTTTGTAGTGGTACTAATAAGCGTAATGTTGTGAATTATTTCTACTTTTACAGTGATAAATTTAGCGAATATATTAGAATTCACATAATATTTTTAACTCATTTTATAATAAATGGTTTTGAGTTTACCCAGTGTAAAAATATTTGAGAAGTTTCATCAATGATATTCATCTATCAAGTTTGATTTCACAGCAACACTACTATGCAACATAGCAAGCTATATTCTTCTTTAAACTATTTCGACAAATACGAACAAAATAGATTACGGAAATATATCAGTTCTCCTTATTTTTATAAGAATGAGGCCTTAATAATTTTATTCGAAATCCTTATTAAGCATCAGAACCGAATAAAAGACGGTAAGAATGCTAAAGGCATAGAAGATGTTAATATTTGGGAGAAAGTTTCTCCAGGAAAGGCATATGACGACGTTAGGTTCAGGAAATTAAAATCAGAATTACTAAAATTAGTAGAAAGTTTTTTAGCCCAACAAATCTATGAGGAAAATCCTTTACACCAAGCTGCTTACCTTATAGAAGCGATAGGTAAACGTAAGATGACTAATCTCTTTAAAAGTGCCAGAAGCTCTGCAAAAAGATTGTCAAATCAACAAGAGATCAGACCTTCGAATCACTATTATCATCAGTATCAAATCGAAAAAAATATTTATGATATATCAGAAAACAAAACTAGCAGACTCGAAAGAAAAAATGTTGAAGAGATAGCAAATAACTTAGATTACTTCTACTTAGCAGAAAAGCTAAAATATCATTGTTTTATTCTAAACCAACAATCAATTGTATCTCATAAGTACAAAATGCTTTTTATTGATGAGATCATTAATCATATAAGAAAATACGATTACAATTTTATACCTCCTATCGCTATTTACTATCAGTTGTACTTAACCTTAGAGGAATCTGAAAACGAGGAGCATTACCTTCGATTTAAAGAGTTACTTAATAAACATAATGACTTGTTCCCGGACGACGAAGCTCAAAGACTTTATAGATATGGCCTAAATATAAGCATCAGAAATATTAACAAAGGCAAATTATCTTTTTATAAAGAGTATTTTGAAATGTTTGTTACAATTTTAAACAAGGGCTATATTTTTATTAATGGAGAGTTGTCTCCTCTTCATTTTACAAATTTAATAATTGCAGCTTTACGCTTAAAGAAATATGATTGGACTAAGAAATTTATTGACAACTACCAACACAGGTTACCTGAAAACTCAAGAGAGAATGCAGTTTCATTTAACAAAGCTAGATTGTTATTTCACCTAGAAGATTATGATTCTGTTATTTCTTTGTTGAGTCAAATAGAATACGATGACATTTTCTATAATCTAGGATCCAAGGCTTTACTTATTAGGACTTATTATGAAACCGACGAAATAGACGCATTAGACTCATTGTTAGAAAGCTTTAGAACTTATTTAAGTCGCCAAGACAAAATCCCTGATCAAAGAAGAAAGAACTACAAAGACTTCATAAAATTCATCAGAAAACTCTCCAGAGTAATCCCTGGTGATAAAAAGTCTATCCAAAAGATCAGAGCGGAATTTGACAAAAGTGAAGGTATCGTCTCCACCGACGAATGGCTCAAAGAAAAAATCGAAGCCCTCGAAAAGGGGCGCTAATGCCTGCACTGTCTAAACCAGGATTTTCAGGATGAGCAGGATTTTCAAGATTTATTCAAAGACGTCCTACGTGAAAATCCTACTAATCCAATAATCCTGTGAATCCTGGTGCTGACAGTTAAGCAGATTGTACCTTCATCACTTTTTAGGATTATTAAACAACCGATGCTTCTGCAAACTCTTAGACCCAAAGTTTATCAACAAGCCACTCTCCA
>JBGCDT010000416.1:0-10063 GCA_045105695.1 Saprospiraceae bacterium
ACTCTTCTACCTACTTCATCAGTCTCTTTTCCCAGTAGAGAAAACCTGGGACCTACTTTCGATTTTCAGCCATGCTTTACGCTTCGATTTAAGTGCGCTGTGCTATGTGAATTTTGTACTAATCTTGAGTTATTTACTCCCTCTTCCTCAGCGTAATCAAAGCTGGTACAAAACATTACAACGTTGGATATTTGTTATATTCAATGGCACTGCTGTTCTATTTGAAATGGTAGATATCGCCTACTTTCCATTCGTTCTGCGAAGAACCAACGCGGGCGATTTGGCTCTGGCAGAGAATACTTTTAGCCTACTACCTTTATTTTTAAGAGACTACTGGTTCTTAATTATCCTTTACGTAAGTATATTGTTATTTCTATGGTGGACCTTTAAAAAATGGGCACTACCCTCTCCTACTAATCAGCCCTCTTTAATTAGTCAGATCTCCGTATTGATAACGTGTATTCCATTATTACTAATCGCTAGTCGAGGAGGCTTACAGCTTCGTCCTTTAATGCCTTTAAATGCGCAACAGTATGTACCTGACGTTCAGTTGGTTCCACTGGTATATCCTACAACCCTAGGATTGATCTTCTCAACACAACAAAAATTCATTGAAGAAAAGGAATATTTTTCAGAAGATGAAGTGAGTAACATTTTTCCAATTCATCATAAATACCACAACAAATCGTCTGATAAATCTAAGCCAAATGTAGTTGTTATCATTCTGGAAAGTGTTGGTCAAGAGTACTCCAATCTTTTAGCAAATCGAAAACATGGCTTCACTCCTTTCCTAGATTCTTTACTAGAGCAGAGTTACTATTTTGAACTTGCTTTCGCAAATGGAATGAGGTCTACTCAAGGAATAGCCGCAATCTCAGCAAGTATACCTGCCTTGATGGAAGACCCTTTTTTGTTTTCTGCTTATCAAGCAAATAACATTGATGGTATTGGGAAATTACTAAAGAAGGAGGGGTATCGTTCAGCCTTCTTTCATGGAGCGAATCCGGGGTCTATGGAATTTGAAGACTTTGCTAGGCTCTGTGGCTTTGATGATTATTTTGATAGAGAAACTTTCAATGACGATGAATTCTATGATGGCCATTGGGGAATCTGGGATAGGCCATTTTTTCAGTTTACAGCCCAAACCTTAGATAGCTTTCCACAGCCATTTTATGCTCAGTTGTTTTCTTTAAGTTCTCACCATCCTTATCAAGTCGAACCTTACTTTGAGGAATTGTATCCCGATCATATTCCGATGACTCGAAGTGTAAAATATACAGATGAAGCATTACGACAATTCTTCGCAACAGCTGAAGCGTCAGATTGGTTTGATAATACACTCTTCATTATAACCTCTGACCATACCGGAAAATCTAGAATATCAACATATCAAACGGCAACAGGCAGATATAGGATTCCATTGCTTTTGTATAAGCCAGACGGAAGTTTAAAAGGACAACCGAAATCTGTTGCTCAACAAATAGATATACTGCCTACGATAATGGATTACATTGGTTCTAACAGTACTTTTACAGCTTTTGGAAAATCATTGTTAGATAGTACTGATCAGCGCTACGGTTACTTTTATTTCCAGCAAACTTATCGAATTCTAGATGAGCAGTACTACTTACTGTTTAATGGAGAAGAGTCAATTGGATTATACAATTACAGGAAAGATGTTAAACTAAAGTATAACCTTATGGCAAAAAAACCAATAGAAAGAAAAAGGCTTGAACGACAACTCAAGGCTGTTATACAACAACATCACAATAGCCTGATTAGGAATAAATTAAGTAGAAAGTAAGACTTAAAATCCTTTTTTCTTTTTCTCTTTGAAATCTATTTTAAGTGAGAATAAGTTAGAGGCTTGAAGAACGCCAACATTACCAATATTAGCTTGAGCATAGTCTATTGTGAAGCGCCCTAGAACAATACCTATTCCGAAATGCGGTTGAAAATCCCATAACTTTTTGGTTCCATCTACATCATCCAAAACTTGCTGAAAATTACTCACTCCACCTCGAATATAAATAAACCCTTTGTAGTCAAGTTCTAATCCTAAGCGAGGATCCATATTGAAGTTTTCAGAACTAACCAATACATTACGCTGACCATCTGTTGTAAAGTCAAGATCCAACGAAGTAGTTAAACTCAATTTTTCGTTAAAGCGGGCTTTATACGCCGATCCTAATAAGATTCGAGGTCTTGTAATTTCAACACTACTTTCCGGAATATCATTTCCAGTAAAAACAAATACTTCCTTCTCCGCTTCAGTAAAAGTAAAATTCCAAGCATTGAAAGTGGAAGTGATATCTCTTGCCATCAGCCCAAAATGCCACTTGTCTTTGACCTTATATTGCAAACCGAAATCCAATCCAAAGCCCCATGCACCTGCAAATGAACCAATAACACGACGTATAATTTTTGTATTTCCTCCAATGGACAAAGTACGATCCTTGAGTTTAATTTCGCGAGCATAAGACAATAGAACAGCATAATCAGCCGCTGAAAACTCAGTGATATTATCGTAGTTAATTGTCCCATCTTTATCTACTAAGTTGATCGTATTTGGTATATTATCAATACCTAGACGAATGACGGTCAAACCAACAACTGATTTTTTATCTTGATTCAGTGGTTTTGCGATGCTAATAAAATCATAATTGGCAACAGAGCCAAACCATTCTGCGTGCATCGCTCCAACTTGTAACGGAGATTGAATAGAAGTGAGACCCGCAGGATTCCAGTAACCTGAGGTCAAATCATTGGTAACAGAAGTCTGAGCATTACCCATTCCCTGAGCCCTTGCTCCTACCCCAATGGCGAGGAAGTCATTACTGAATTTGACTTGTCCAAAAGTTGAACTAGCAAAGAAAATAAAAGCTATAATTAAGGAAAACTGTAATGGTTTTAACATGGAGGATTCAATTTTCATATAGTGATTACGTATAAAGTTTGTGCCAGATTAAAATGCACAGAATTACAACGTTGCAAAACAAAACACATTATAAGGAAACTTATTGTATTTCAGTGTTTTTAACGACGTGTTCGGGACATTAGCGAATTTAATAAGCTGTTGTCTACATTTTTAATAGGCAAAACTAAAGCCCGACTAAATACAAGTGATTTAGCCGGGCTTACATATATTACCTATTTATTCTATCCTTAATTGATTCCTAAGTACATCAATCTATTTTCATGAATTTCAAGACTTTACTTGAACTACTTTCACTGATTCTAATGTAATAGACACCTGGAGTATTTGCGTTCATCTCCGAGACATTGATTGTAGATTTCCCTTCAGTTAGAGTTATATTACTCTTTCCTATTAGAGTACCTGCCTGATCAAATATTTCTACCGTTCCTTCTGAAACACTAACCTCTGCTCCTGTACTGATGGTCATAATATCGGTCACTGGATTGGGTGAAATTTCTAGTATAGGTTCATTCCCTAGATCTATTGTTACCACATCTGAGTATTCGTAGCTGCCATCTAGGTCGACTATTCTTAGGCGATAATAATTCGTTCCAGAAGTCGGAGCCATATCATTGTATTGGTAAGTCTTAACTGTTTCGGAATCTCCAAGAATTCTCACGAAGCCAATCTTGTTAAATTTATTACCATCTTGAGATCGTTCTATTTGGTAACGTTCACTATTGATTTCAGAAGCTGTTTTCCAAAATAAATTTGCTTTACCGTTTACATCTTGTACTCCAAATTTAATTAGTTCAACTGGTAAAGAAGTTGTTGGTGCTCCGCTTCCTACAGTAAACTTGAATACTCCAAATGGCGGTGGATCACCATCCAAACTCAATACCGTTCCTGACTCTCCAGAATTAACTCCTCCTGTAGCGCTTTGCTGACCAAAGTTTTGCCAGGTAGCCGAAGGCGTTCCTTCATCTTTAAGTCCGACTACGATTACAGAATCAATGTTTGATAACTGACTTGAAGCCCCATCTTGCCAAGCTAACATAACGGTCACATCATCACTTGCAGCAGTCTTTGTCAATTCCCAATGCTGCGTCTCATCGACTCTATCAATTGAATTTTCAAAGACACCAAAAGGAGGTGGATCCCCTTTATATAAAGCAGTAAAATCAGAAGAAGCATTAGAGACTCTGGAAATCCTCATGGGAGCATATGTAGTAGCATTTCCAATTGGAAAAGCAAATCCGCTATTATCCGTTCGGCCTAATTTTCTGACAGGCCCTTCGATATAGGCATCTTCACTTCCTCCGGTTATTGTCGCCATGTCACCAATAATGACAGGGTTGGCAGTACTGGAGATAATGTTTCCTTTAGTTAGATTTAGATCACCTTCTACTTCCAACGGTTCTGTAAGAATAATTCCAGCCGAATTATTAAGTACAACATTCGCCAAATCAATCGAATCTCCTGAAGCATTCTCCGTCGGAATTGATTGAGCATTTGTACCTCTAAATTCAATAGTAGTATTACTATCCATATAGATATTCCCAAACTCATTTGGTCTAGAGAAATTACCCGCTAACTTCAAAGAAGCATTGTTTAGAACTTTCAAGAAAACTTTATTCGCAGCAGAAGCCATAAAATAGATGTTTCCAGCGACCTTAAGATCAGTTCCTGCCCCATCAATATCTAATGCTACATATTTAAAGTTATCAGTAACATTTAAATAAACATCTCCAAGTACTCCCAGTTGAACTCCTCCAGAAATACTCAATCCCCCTACCATAGTTCCTACTCCTGACGAGGCATATATTGAAAGGCTATTAATTTCTAGCACACTTGCCGCTAGATCTATCGCGGTACTACCATTGATAATAACTTCGTGTCCATTTATCACCACGTCGTCATTCATACCAGGTACCATATTCAAATCCCAGGTAGATGGGTCAGACCAATTTCCTCCTTTTGTAGAAGTGTAAGTGGCTGCATCACTTTCTTTCAAAGAAAATAACCCCAGAAGTAACAGGAATAAGACAGTTCGATTTCTTCTCATGTGTTTTATAGTTAATTGAATAATAGCAATTACTCATTTAGATGGTAAACGCTTGATTATATCGGTGTAGCTAATTACGATTTAAGTACTAAGGGGAAAGGGGAATTATAAAAATGTAGGATGACCGTATTGTCATCTATGATAAAAAAAGGGGGAAGGAAATTAAATCATCTAATGGAACAGATAAAAGGGAGGGAAAAACGTTGAGTCGAATTAGAAGCAATTTCATTGCCAAACTACCCAAAAAGTGGTAGAAAGGAATATTTATCATTTACTAATGTAATTCCAATACAGAAGGGTAAATTCTTCATTAAGAACTGTACCCAGAGTTTCTAAACTACAAATAGAATCTAAGAATAACTACATCCTGCTATTAAGCTATTGCGTGGAATAGTCTTTGCAAACGCATAAACATATTTTAATATTTAAAATTACCATATGCAATAAATGAAGCTTTGCATAGTGTAATAGCGCGATTGAAAAACAAAATACTTTGAGATTCTACCTACTTCCCATTTTAGCTTTGCTATTCTGTTCGTTTTCTTTTGCTGTTGATAGTGAAGAAGAAAATGATAACGTCGATAGTCTTTTGAAGGTACTACAGGACCAAGATGCAACACTGGATTTGCAAAGTCGCTATGAGTTAAATTTAAAAATTGCTGAGGGCTATGGCCATCTAGGCACTGAGGAATATGATAAATCAATAAAACATTTCTTGATATGTTACAATATTGCGAAGGAGCTTAATGACCTTACTAAAAAATCAGAAAGCCTTTTTAACCTAGGCTACATCAGTCAAAGACAGAATAATTTTCAAGATGCTTTGGTCTATTTTAATGATGTAGTTGAGCATACTAAAAACGAATCCGGAAACGAATATTTAGCACGAGCTTATACTCAACTGTCCTCTCTTCACCAATCCATTGGAGATTATAAATCTGCATTCGAAAATCAGATGCAGGCCCTTTCCATTTATAATATATCAAATGACACACTTGGAAAAATCAATGCTCATTACAACATTGGAAATATATTCTACTACCAAGGGCAATACGAAAAAGCATTGGAGTCTTACAATACTTCAAAATCCCTAGCAGATGATCTGGGGAATGCCAGAGCTAACTACGCTTGTTTAGCTGCTTTAGGTTCTGTTTATGAAAAGTTAGAAAACTATGGAAAGAGCATAGAATTTAATTTAGCTTCTCTACGCCTTGCTGAAAAATTACAATACAAAACAGGAATCGCATTCGCCAAAGGAAACCTAGCTACCAATTACAAAAAGCAGGGAAAAATGAACCGCGCTGAAAAAGCAATGAAAGAATCTATTGCTATGAAAATGGAAGTGGGAAATAAAGTTGCGGTTATTGGCAGTAAGATAGATTTATCTAACCTTTACCTCAAGTGGGAAAAACCAGAGTTAGCCCTTTTAAGTCTTGAAGAGGCACTTGCCATGGCCATAGAAGTAGATGCAAAGGGCAGACAACCAGAGATTTATCAAAGTTTAGCAGCTGTTTACGATCAGATAAATGATCCTGTAAATGCACTGTTATATACTCGAAAATACATAGGTCTAAAAGATTCTCTCATCAGTGAGAAAACAGTGGAAGAGATGGGGAAGTCAAAACAAAGATACGAGGTCAGAGAGCAAGAACATGAGATTGCCATTCTAAAGAAAACCAATGAAATTCTAAACGCTAAAGAAGAAATCCGCCAACAACAGATTTATATTTTCGCTATAGCTTTTATAGCTTTTTTGATGTTCCTATGGTGGTACAAATCCAAATTGAATTATCAAAACAAAGTGAATAAACTCCTCGGTGAGAAAAACACTTTGCTTGCAGATAAGAATGAAGAAATTTTCATTAAGAACAAACAACTAGAAAACTCTAATGAAGACCTTCAACAATTTGCATACGTAGCTTCTCACGATTTGAAAGAGCCACTGAGAATGATTAATTCTTATACAACCTTATTAAAGAGAAGGTATAATGATTTATTCGATGAGTCTGGTCAGGAATTTATGTTTTACGTTATTGATGCCGTGAAGCGTATGGAAACACTATTAGATGACCTACTTGATTTTTCAAGAGCGGGAACACAACCTCCTCCAGAAAATTTCATCTCTCTTGAGGATATAATGGTCATAGTGGAAGCTAACCTTCGTCATCGATTGGAAACTTTGAATGCTACTTTAGTTATCAAAAACGAAAATTTACCAAAAGTAAAAGCACACCGCACTCAGCTCATTCAGCTACTTCAGAACTTGGTTAGCAATGGCGTAAAGTTTAAAGGCGAAAGAGATCCTCAAGTAACTATCGACTGTGTTCTAGAGAATAACCAGTATGTGATGTCTATAGCTGACAATGGTATTGGTATTTCAAAAGAAAACCTAGAGAAGGTCTTTGAAATGTTTAGAAGACTTCACACTCGTGACGAATACGAAGGAACGGGAATTGGATTAGCAACATGTAAAAGAATTGTTACAACTTGGGGCGGTGATATCTGGGTAGAGTCAGAAGTTGATAAAGGCAGTACCTTTTTCTTCAGCTTTCCTGTATCTGTTGCAAGTATGGAACAAGTAAATGCTTAATTCCTTCTTAACAGAAATCACCTAATATTCAGAAAAAAGAGCTTTAGCTAATACCGCTAAGGCTCTTTTTTTATTGTGATTGATTATAACTTTGAGTATGCTTTCTTTTGCATTCCCACATCTAAAGCATACCTTTAAATTTCTATCCACTCTAAAGTTCATCCTATCTATGTGCTGGTTTCACACTAGCGCTTTATCTCTGTAGACTTTCCCAAACCGATCTTAAGAAAATCATGTCATTTACATTGAGTTCATTGTAAATAGTTCCTTATTTTCCTTAACCGAATTTGACCTAACTAAAAAATTAATATTCTTTGATTATGAGAATCTACACTACTCTATTGATTCTATTCATCTGTTCGTCAGCTCATTTTGGGCAAAGCAGCGGAACGGCTAACGATAGTATTACTCCTTACACCGGCTCTTTTCTGTACGGCGCCAACATGGGTTACTACCCACAATGGAGCAACAAAGAATTGGCAGATATCGCCGCTGGAAATAGTAGCGCTGGAGTTTCTGGTGCTGGTGTAAAATCATTACGCCCTCTAGTTCCCGAATACTTTTTGGAACAATATGGATACGACTATTTACTTTCCGACTTTGTGCATTACGATACTTTAGGGATAAAAGATAACACAGTTATGATCGGATATCCTTCAGATGAGCACCTCGATCCAGTGTTCTATTGTGAAGATTATTCTTCAAATATGTTTGAAAATATGTACACAGACATTTGGGACGATGGAGAAAACGGAACACCATATAATGATGCTAACTATTACGCAGCTTATCTTTTCGAGGTAGTTAGTTTGTACAAAGATTATATCAAATTTTATGAAATCTGGAATGAACCTGATTTTGACTATGGTAGTTTTGGCTGGCGACCTTCAGGTCAAGAAGGCAATTGGTGGGATGCTGATCCTAATCCTTGCGACCTTGCGATCAAAGCTCCTGTACAGCATTATGTACGTTTACTTCGTATCTCCTATGAAGTCATTAAAACAGTAGACCCTACCGCCTATGTTTGTGTAGGTGGTCTTGGTTATGAAAGCTTTCTGGATGCAGTTCTTAGAAATACCGACAATCCATTGGATGGTTCTGTCACTTCTGAATATCCATTATATGGAGGTGCTTATTTTGACGTACTAAGTTTTCATTCTTACCCTCATATAGATGGTAGCTTGCGGGAATGGAATAATGACTTAGGTCAGTTTGATTATTTCCGCCATTCAGATGCTGCGGTAGATGGTGTAATCAATAAAAAGGCTTCTTTCGAAAATGTATTAGAGAATCATAATTATGATGGAGAAACTTATCCTAAGAAAATTGCAATCATTACAGAAAGCAATGTTCCTCGAAAAGAATTTGGTGAATACTTAGGAACCAATGAAGCTCAGAAAAATTTCATCTCTAAAGCATTGATAGCTGCCCAAGCAAACGACATTCGTCAGTTCTATGTTTTCAACCTAGCTGAAAGAGCCACTTATGAAGACGCAAGTAGTTCCACCAAATTGATGGGTTTATATGAAGAGTTATATTCTAATGGTCCTTATAGCCAAATAATGTTAGATGCAGGAAAAGCGTACAAAACAACCTCTGATTTATTATTCGATTTGCAATACGATTCTAATCAAACTAACTTACTAAATCTAAATGACAGCATTGGAGGAGCGGCATTTTTAAACGACTCTACAGGACAATATACTTATGTACTCTGGGCAAAAACTCAAATCGATAAAGAGGAAATAGTCGCTGATACTTTCTCTTTTCCATTATCTATGGGCGTTTTGGAATTGGAACTCAAGAGCTGGAATTATGTAGAAACAGAAACCATTGATACTATTGACGCAGTAGAAATACCTCTGACGGGTACGCCAGTTTTTCTTAGAGATTTCATCAATACTGCGCTTCCAGTAGAGCTTGCTTCTTTTGTCGCTACTCCACAAGAAAAACAAGTTTTATTAACCTGGCTTACATTGTCTGAATTGAACAGTGACTATTTTGAAATCGAACATAGTGTTAACGGAGTTGATTTTAATACGATTGGAAAAGTTAGAGCGAAAGGCAATAGTGTGATCAGTCAACACTATGAATATAACCATACCCAACCTTCTATTGGATATAACTATTATCGGCTAAAACAAACAGACTTAGACGGTACCTCTAGCTATAGCAAAATAAAGCAAGTCAGTTGGAAGTCAACTAATGAACTAATCATAAGACCAACCATCACCTCTTCCGAAATAACACTAGAGTTATCAGAGGAATTAATAACAGATTTAAATTTAGACTTCTATAATTCGACTGGGCAATTTATAAAAACTGAAATATTCCCAGCAGGTCAACACGAAATAACAATGAACTTACATGATCTACCAAAAGGACATTATTTCATAAAAGCCAACAATTCTAGAGACGAATTTATTGGTCGATTTTTGAAAAAGTAAAATAAAAAAGTCCATTAGCAAAGATCAGCTAATGGACTTTTTTT
>JBGCDT010000417.1:0-9324 GCA_045105695.1 Saprospiraceae bacterium
AACGTTATCACATTACCTTTCACAGATTTATTTAATCTATTAGATATTGAAAACTACACAATTACTTTAGAAGAAGAAAACTCTGGTAACTGCTTCGTCGTAAACGTACAAGAGCCACTCAACGATCAAGTTCGTATCGAAACTTCTCCAAATCCATTTTCTTTAGAAACCAATATTTCTATCTACTCTGAACGAGTCAATGAAGAACTTCAACTAGAGGTTTTCACGATGCTTGGAGAACGTGTTCATTCCGAAACCATCAACTTGGCTTATGGAAATAACGTCATTCCCTTCGACGGAAGTCGTTTGTCAGAAGGCGTCTACTTCTTCAACTTCTCTGATGGCAATACTATGTTGACTCAGAAGATGATTGTTGCTAGGTAGTTTTTTAGTATTAGAAGGATTGAAGGATTGAATGGCGCTCAGTACATATGCTCGGCGATTTTTACAGTCGAAGGCCCATTCAATCCTTCAATCATCAACCCCCTAGATCCACTCCACATTCAAGAAAAGAGAACCCCTCCCATACTCCTAACCGTTTTCAAAAATTACTTTTCTATGAATAAACTTTTCCAATGCTCGCTGCTATTTGCAGCTCTGCTTTTTACTAATTCTAATGCTTTCGCGCAGTGCCCAGGTTGCATAATTGAATTGCCGCCTTTGAGTGAGGATACCATTTGGTTGTCTGATATTCCAGATGCAGAAGTTGGTATTTTTTATTCGGAGGTGATGAGCTTTCGTTTACCAAAAACAACAACTCCGATTAATGACCCAGGTACCCCCAGTGGATTAACGATAAGTGAAATAACGATAACTTCAATTACCAACTTGCCTCCTGGGATACAGTGGACGGCCAGTCAAACAACCTTTGATACTTCTGAGGAAACTGATGGTTGTGTACGACTTTGCGGAACGCCACTAACAGCAGATACTTTTGAAATAGAAATAAATGTAGAAGCAGTTGTTTTTGGCTTTCCACAAAATACGTCCTTTTCTGTTCCGATGGTTGTTCATCCAGCGGTTAGTAATACGGATGGGTTTTCTATAACGAATAATATAGCCTGTGGTTCTTCCACTGTTTCTTTTACCAACAATGTTCCTTCTGGTGGTTCAGAGGGTTTTGAATACCAGTGGGATTTCGGAAACGGTACAACTTCAACAGAAGAAAACCCTGCACCTATTACCTATGATCAACCAGGTGAATACATCATTAGCTACGAAGCTACTGTTGATACTTCGGGTTATTTTTTGACGGCAGTTACGATTGACGAAGCCGCCTGTGATGATATCTTTGGGAATGCACCTGATATGTCAATTACGGTAAATAACCCTGACGGAAGCACCTTGTTTGAAACCGCTGATTATGAAAATACAAATCCACCAATCACCTTCGAAGGTTTCTTTGAGTTGGGCGATGGAGAATATTACATGGAAGTAATCGACGATGATATTTCTGGAGATGATGTTTGTGGGACGTTGAATTTTGATAAATTTTCTAACGGAACTATTACGGCTGGCGACCTAGTGGTTACCCTTACGATTATGCACTTGACAACGACCGTCATTTCAACAGACACCGTCATCATTTATGAACAACCTGATGCGCCAACGATTTCAGGCTCTGTAGCTGACTATACTTTTTGTCAAGGCGAATCCATGATATTGACTTCTTCTTATGGAACCAATAACCAATGGTATGAGGACGGAAATCCAATAGCAAGTGCGACCAATAGTACATTAGAAATTTCTGCCAGTGCAGAGTATACCGTAGAATACACTAGTCCAGATGGTTGCTCCGCTATTTCAGATGCCCCTGTTATCAATGTCATTCCAGCCCCAGCTACTCCAGCTTATGTGAATGAGAACAATCTGTTGACGCTATTTGATTTAGATAATCTTCCAGCTCAGTATGTCCTCCAATGGTTTCAAGATGGAGATGCCTTGGTAGGGGAGAATGACATTAGTTATTGCATGGATGCTTCAGGAGATTACACCTTGAGCATTACTAATTTAGAAACTGGCTGCGCCAATAGCTTTACGCAAACGGTTATTTATAATCCTGAACTCAGTTGTGTCTCTTCTGCTACGGACATTTTAGCGGATTACGAAATTAAGCTTTCGCCCAATCCTACAACTGGCCTCATGCAATTGTCTATGGATTCACCAGCTGCGGGTACCATCGAATTAAAGATTTTGAACCTAAATGGACAAACGATATTTGCGATGAATGAAGACTATGGACTAGGGGCTTACAACAAAGCGATTGATATTACAGGAGTGGCAGCGGGAATGTATTTAGTACAAATGCAATTGGATGGAACGCTTTGGACGGAGAAGGTGATTGTGTACTAGATTTGACTTGTTAGACTAAAAAAACAAAAAAAGGAAGCCATCAACTTGATAGCTTCCTTTTTTATAACAATACATCTACAACGGCTAGTTACACCCCAAGTCAATCGAACCCATCTCGTCATTCACTGGTATACAACCTCCACTGAGTGTGGATTCCGGCTGGTAGCGCATCAAATTATTGTCACGTAAGGACTTTGTTAGAAAAACAACTAAGTCGTCAATTTCTTCTTCTGTTAGGTTAAGTGGCTTAAAGCCTTCCGCGAGTTGAGCTTCCGGTACACTTGCATTTTGAGCAGTCGCCGCATTTTTATATTCAATGACTCTACGCAGGCTGTTAAAGTTCGATCCATGTCCATAGAATGGAGAATCAGCAAGGTTGTACAACTGAGGTGTTTTGAATTTGTAATCGTCAGCAGGGTTTCCTGTAAAACCACCACGACCTTTTCTTTCGCCCCCTGATTCTGTTACTCTAAAGACTTCTTCTGGGCAATCTATTAAATCGTTTAGCCCCAAAGCATGAAACTCCATATTCGCTAGAGAAGGACCTCCGTGGCAGGAAGCACAATTACCTTTGTCGAAGAAAACCAGCGCACCTCTCTTCTCTTGCTCACTCATTATTTCCTTTTCTCCTTTAAGCCATTTCTGAAAAGGAGCCTCATTGGCTAAGAGCGTACGTTCATAAGCAGCAATGGCAAGTCCTGCTGTCTCATTGCTATACCGCTCTTCTTCACTGAAATTTGGGAAAGCTAAATCAAATCTTTCTTTATAGCCCAGTGGAGTCAATACGTCCATGTCAACTCCCATTCGATGAACTTTTAGACCTGCAATGGCTTGTGTTTCCAGGCCTTCATAACCTAATTGATTAATCGCAATAGGTGTCTCAGGTGTCCATTGAGATTCAGTGCCTCTGTTCATTCCTACTGCTCCGAACTGACCATTCCAGAGCATGACATCCTGGTAAGCCCCATTCATTGCAGTTGGAGTACGGATGGGTTGTACATCCAAGTCTTCCTCATCTGTATACATATTGTCGCGAGACCTTCCTTCTCCATTTATTCCAAAACCAGTTCCTCCCTCAGAGATACCTTGGAAGCGACCTGCCTGAAATCCAGCACTAGCAAAATGGCAACTGGCGCAAGAGAATTTACCTTTTCCGATCTCCTGCATCGGAGCAATGGCTAAGGCTGTTTCGTGATAGAGAAGTTTCCCTAAATGCACCTTTGCCGGTGTTAAAGGATTCCTCTGATCTTGTGGAATATCTGCAAATTCATTACTCTTTGGCATTCTGAATTTGGCTAAGCCCTCATCGCCTCCCGCTGCCTCCACTGCGATAGTCAGCTCATCATTGAGATCATTTGAATCGCTCTGATCGTAATTACAAGAACTTAATAGGAGGAGTGTTGCCGCTAAGGCGGAGAGATAAGTCGTCTTCATAAAAGTCGAATTTGATATTATAAAGACAGTAATAATTCTAAAATCATGCCCTTTGAGGAATGTAATACAAATAGAAACCCGTTTGATCTATAATGAATGGGTGAAAATAGAAAAGCCCTCGGTCCTTGACCGAGGGCTTTTCTATTGTGGATTAATTATTTTGAATAATTGCTTATTGAATCACCACTTGTTCTGTAGCCATTGTAGCACCAGCAGTATCTTCTACTTGTATCATATAACTGCCTCTAGCAAAACCCGTCAAATCAATCTTACTATTCCACTGACCGATAAAGCTACCTAGCTCAGTTGACTTCATCAGTTGTCCTTTGCTGTCATACACTTTGCAGGTTAATTGCGTTTGGGCAGTGAGCTGACCACTTAGGTGAAATAAGCCCTTACCTGGGTTTGGAAAGATAGAAAAATCACTAAGTACCTCTGGCTCATCAGTATCAACCATCATAGGGAATTCACCATTTGCAAAAGCATATTCTCCAAGACGTAATTCTCTTGCTTGAATCGTCCCCATTTTATCAGTAGGCGAGCTGTTGTTATAAACGACAGGTTCAAAAAGTGCCCACTCATCAGTTGGGCTAGCTCTGTAAACTAAGACAAGGCTATCCTCCGTAAATTCTGTTAGATCAGCATCCAGCTTAGGATCTTGACTTCCATTGTATCTGAAATTAGCCTGCGCATCAAAAACTGGAGGAATATTTCCATCGATTTTCCAGTAATGAGAATTAGAAATTCGAGCTCCATCTGGAGCATTCATCGGCTCATCTGGAGCAATCCAGGCGTGTTCGACTCTAAGGTAGGCGTCTCCTCCTTCAAGTTCTACTACGTTGATATTCAAATTGGTATAGTCGAACTGATTGTTGTCTGGTTCTGTATAAGTGTGGTCACTTGCAAAATTGGCAATGTTCAATTTGTGATTTTCATTCAACCAAGCACTGACTGGCTCGAAAGGAACATTGACCTGTACTTCTGTTAGTTGATTGGAAACCATAATTTGCTCAGTATGCTTGCTACCATCAGCAGCTAAGAATGTTATTTCCAATGGAACATTAGTATGCAACTGCGTTTTGGCTCTAAGCTTTTGCTCAATGACAACAGGGCTTAGTGTATTTGGAGTGATGTCCATTTCATTGATTTCGAATCCTGCAAAACCTGGAGTATAAATCCAATCATCGAAAAAGGAGGTCAGGTCGATTCCTGAAGTTTCCGTTAGTCGATCTCTAAATTGCGCTGCATTAACAGATTGATATTGGAAGTGGTTCAAAACATCGGTCATACTACTGCGGAATAAATCATCGCCCAGATAGGTTCTTAGGTTATGGATCATAGCCGCTCCCTTATCATAAGTATGCGTACTGTAAGTTTGCTCGAAAGGAATACCTGATAGCGGATGATAGCCACCGTCCTCTATATGAGCTGATGTTATGATGCTTAAGAAGTTAGATTTTACCGTTCTGATAAACTCATCATGTCCCTCAAGGTATTCTGCAAAAAGGTAAGAACCATACTCTGCATTTCCTTCTTTAAACCACATATCGGAAGGTGTACTTAACGTAGTCATATTTCCCCACCAGCAGTGCGCCAGTTCGTGCGACATTAGGTCCCGTTGTGCGCGTACATTGCCGCCCACAGATCTAAACTCTGGATAAGCAATCAGCGTCGGATGTTCCATTGCTCCGGCTGTGGTTGTAACGTAGCCTACCGTTTCCCAGGCATAAGGACCAAACCAACTTTCTAATGCATCTACTGCAGCTCCTAAGTCTTCGAATGATTCCACCATGTCATCGATATCTTCATCTTTAGCCACAAGTAGTATCGGTAGTTCCTCTGCAATTCCTTGATGAGTACTGGTATACTCTGTGTAGGTAGAAACGGCAGCTCCAACTAAATAGGTTGGAAGTGGCTGTATCATTTCATAGCTACGTCTGATGGTATCCCCGCCCATAGGCATTTCCCCTAAAAAAGTTCCGATAGCATAACCTTTACGGCCATTGGCAGTGGTCAGATGTATTTCATAAGTTGAACGTTCTACAAAGTTATCAAAGCAGGGAAACCAGCTTCGACCGTTGTTGTATGGGTTAGAAGCTAAGCCAATACCTAAATTATAAGCATAACCATTTTCAAACCTGAATCCGCCAAAACCAGAAGGGTCAATCGTAGGTGTACCTCCGTAGTAGATTCTGACGCTAACGGTATCTGTTATAGCTACATCTTCGAGGAAGTCTACATTGATGACCAGATCGTCATAGTTGTAAGTCGTAAGTTGTCCATTGAATAGCACAGAGTCGATTTCGAGCGCTTCCAAATCTAAAGGAATTGCAGTTAGATCTGGTTCTCTTGGGGAGAAATCTATCTCGGTATAACCGTCGATTCTCTGTCCAGAGAAATTGATGACTTCGAGATTGATATTGGTATGCACTATGTCGAAGCTATCTGAGCGACTATTAGCAGCGCGGATACCAGCGAAAAAAGCCTCCTGATCTTGATGTTGATGATTCACATCGAATCGGGCATGATGACAAAATCTACTTTCTATGGGTTCTTCTTCCTGCGCCTGAGAGACGGTAGGAAGCATAAAAGTCAATAGAATCATTAAATACTTTGGTAAAGATGAATTCATATGTAGGTGTTTTAGTTAGATTGGTATTTTTAGAATCCTTTAGGAATAATGCTAAAGATAGAAAATAGAGATTTGTTAAAAAAAATATTGTTGCTTTTCTGGTTTACATACGACAGGAGTTTTTCGTTTATTATTAACCGTTAAAGACCTGGTTTCAATTTCGGTTTCTAAAATTCGCTGATTACCTTCGCGAATTCGATAGGTCATAGTTTTCCAACCTCAAAAAATCCAGTGGTCATTTATGTCAGAAAAACCCCTTGACAAAAATCAAATAGAAAAAAAGAATAGCGCTTTGGAAGCTTCCAAACCTAAGCAGGGGCTTTCTTTTCTGGATCCTTTCGGAAATGTTATTCTACTCAAACGAATGCTCACCAGCCTTTTAGGGATGGCCACTTACCGGCGCTTTAATATTGTCAACAAAACGAAAGTCATAGGCGCAGAATATCTACAGGATCTACCAACGACGAATGTGCTCTTTGTTTCTAACCATCAGACCTACTTCGCTGATGTAATGGCTTTGTATCATGTCTTCAGTAGTGCAAAATGGAAGCTTAAGCAAATCAGTATTCCGATATATCTACTGTTGCCCAGAGTGAAAACCTATTACATCGCAGCAGAAGAGACGATGAAAGACGGAGGCTGGTTACCAAAATTGTTTTCCTATGCAGGCGCAGTTACCGTACGCAGATCTTGGCGACATAAAGGCGAGTCCGTAAAACGCGGGGCGGATATCTCAGCTCCTGCTAAAATTAAAAAAGCGTTGTCTTTTGGTTGGGTCATCACGTTTCCTCAGGGAACGACGGTACATAATGCCCCGATTCGAAAAGGCCCAGCTAGTCTAATCAAATCCTTGGCTCCGATTGTCGTTCCTGTAAAGATCGAAGGTTTTAATAAAGCCTTTGACAAAAGAGGATTGCGTTATCGAAAGAAAGGGGTTCCACTGTCAGTATCCTTTGGAAAACCTGTAACGTTTAGTGATGAAACTACAGTAGCAGATATTCAATCCTTTTTGGAAAATCATTTATTGGAAGAGGAGAAAGAATGAACATAAGTTGTTTACTGAATTCCTGATAACAATACTTTTACATATTTAACTTCTCTTTCGGTTTCTAACTCCAACCAATACAAACCTGCTGGAAATTGGTCCATTCTCTCAAAGGTGATTTGTTGTGCGCCGCTTTGAGAAAAATGATTACTTAGGAGATTTGTTCTTCGTCCATCCAGGCTAATTAGTGAAATGTCAACATCAGAAGCCTCCGGCAATTCATAGCTTACAATTAATTTATTGATGACAGGGTTCGGAAATAATTCGATTTGTAATTGTGTTGTTAGAACCGTTTCTGTATTGATAGTGCAGGGCGTTTTAAATACCAAAATATTAGTATAACCAGAGGAACCACCATTTACACAATTAGCGGTAACCTGAGCTTCGTAGTCCGTACAAAATAGTAAATTAGAAAGTACTACGGGCGGGTCAATGTTGTCCAACTGCGTCCACTCAAAGGTACCCAGTTTTCTATATCGAAGATTATGGTTTTCGTGATCTTCCGTTGGGTCCTCCCAGGATAGCGTTACGCTGTTGAAAGCAGAGGCGATACTATCCAAGTTGAAAGGTAGATCACATTCCGGGATCGCTCCCTCTACAATTCTAATGCAGTAATCTTCTACCTCTCCAAATCCAAAATCGACCGTACATGCTTCAGGAGCATCCATATCACCGGCACCGATGTATTTCATAGTCACTCGCATCCGTGTTAGACCAGGGAGTGCCTCCGCAGGAATTACAATCTCTCCAGAAATCGTTTCTGAAACAGGGTTCAGCGGATCAAAAGCAAGTTCATTCTCTTCCTCAAAATCGCCATCCTGATTGTAGTCGATCCATATTTTGAAATACTCATCATAGGAAGGGCCTGCAAACTCTGGTGTGATGGAAACGGGATAAGTCCCGTACGTTTCTACTTCCGTAAAAAGGCCAGTATAATTGCCATAACCGTTGTCATTATCTGACGAGTTATTCAAGGAATTCAAGGAGACGTTTGCAATCCATTCGTAGAGAGAGACTTCTGCGTTTGAAGGACAATAGGAGAGATCAGTACAAGCTCCGCAACCAAATGTTGTGAATAAAACCCCTTCATTGTAATCGGTAATTTCGCCACTTTCACAAACACTCTGTATCTGTACGAGATAAGGCGTACAACTTTCCAGTAGCTCAATGAGAAATGTATTTTCAGAACTGGAATAGGTCGTTTCTTCTCCCGTGTCTTGATTTGTAATTGTAATGTTATAAGAATTGGCAGCAGTCACGGAGGTGAACGTTATCATTGCACTTTCTAGGCCGATGTCATTCATTTCAATTGCTTCAGGAGCTTTGCAGCAGCCATCGGTTTCAAACATAACCACAGGACTGTAATCACTGGAACCATTATCACAGGCACTAAAAACCTGAAATTCATAATTGGTGCAAACAGCCAAACCGGATAAGTCCATAGGGCTGTTAACTCCTTCTTCCATATTCCAATTAGTACTTCCGATAGCACGCCATCTGAGGGTATTATTGTTGGCGTCTACGGGCGAAGTCCAGCTAAGGGTTACAGTCTGAGTTGACAAATTAGTTACCGACAAATTGTATGGCGGAAAACAAGGACTGCAATCATCAATAGCCAACTGAACACTATTAAACACATTCAATCGACCACCTGTAAGAGTAATGTTATCTAAACTGTTATTCTGATCAACACCATCTAAAATATAATCTTTCACCAGAAGTGCCGTAGCGGCGGGATCGCTATTGTACAAATCCGGGAGGTCTGGGCAAGGCGCACTATACAACAAAGCCACGGCACCTGTCACCTGAGGCGTAGCACCAGAGGTTCCTCCGAAAGCAGTATAGCTGCCATTAATTCCTG
>JBGCDT010000418.1:0-5205 GCA_045105695.1 Saprospiraceae bacterium
AGGAGGAAAAAAAAAGAAAAAAAAGAGAGAAAGAAAAAAGAATGAAGGGTGTCAACTATGAAGGAAACCGTCGTCTGTATGTGTGTTCATAAGTATGAAGTTTTTAACACCTCCTCAGTTGTTTTTTATAATATCAATGAGAGCTTAGGGCTCTGCAAAATAATGTGAATTTGAATGAGGCTTGCATTTTTTTGTATATTATATACAAATTAGTAAGAGTATAGCCCTACTATTTAAGCTAAATCGATTTTGACCCGGCAGTTATTTGTCGTTTATTGTATTTCTAAGCTTCTATTCATTAGAAAATCCCATACAATAAAATTGACTAGGCAGTTATAAAATATTTTAAACGGTTTCCATGAAAAACCGTTATTTCGATAGTCACATTTAGAGCAAAATAAATTACAGTTAAAATACTTATTATTTAAAAAAAAAAGCAGATCGGATAAGGATAAGACAACGACATTTGTGTAAGTATTGAATCAGTTGATGAGAAGACACAGTTTATGAAGCCACAAATAGGAATATTTAATCAGATATACAACAAAGATGCAACAAGAAAGCTCCAAGTTTTGTCTAAAAAAAAAGGACATTGAGACAATTAATTATGTAAATCAAAGTGATGAACAAGTTGCTTTTATGAATAAGGTGTGTGATTGGGTACGTCATAATGGCGTGGCGTTCTACCACAAGTTCACATTGACCGACGATTTGCTTCTATATCCTCCGCCGATATGTAAGCCATGTACGAGACTGGAAGTATTTCGGGTGAAGCCCTTTCTTTGTTGGTTTCCATACTTACGGTTCCCGGGATCTGTTTATTGCCATAAATGTGGTTCTACCGATGTTTCGGTATCAGTGAAAAACGACTTTTTTGTTCGTGCGTGTCTTGGTCTTCACTTTGCGTATTTTGCCATTAGAAGAAACCTTCGCTGTGGAAATTCAAGTTGTGGAATCACGATCAATACTTTTTCGGATAATTTTATTCAATCCCAGGACTTACAAGTGAAGAGTGTATGGCCTGGGCTGATTCAGTCCAAAATATATCTGTACGACCAAAGTCTTCGTAAGTGCATACTGTATATCTTTTCCCTTTCAACCGTATAATTATTGATTAAAGAAGAATACTGTTGGGCAAGTGAATACACTGCAGGCGCTCAGAAAACAGCTGATACAATCGTTGAGAATTACCTGAAAGATGATCACAAAAGAAGTACAAGGTTTTTCGCACAGAATCACAAAGGGTCGTCTGGCCGGGGCATTCCGAAGGAAAACAAACAAATGAGTAATTGGTTTGTTAAAGATAAAATTCTAATAGAGGATCTAAAAGAAAAGCGAGATAAACTCTATGAAAACCTTAAAGACTTCAGGGAAGCAAAAAACTGGTTAAAAAGCAAAGAATTGTTTTGTAAGACATCCAGAAAAGGAAATATTTCAGGTTATAGTGAAAAAAAATGTACCAAACTAAAACAGAAGGGAATACAGTCGATTCAGGATTTTGCTTTTATCGAAAATGCAAATGCAAGTGTGTATCTCGGATCCAAGGACCGAACAAAAGGAAGAACGGGGCAACTTCGATGTGATGAAGCTTTTGAAAAAAAAATCAAAGAAGTGAGAGAGAAGCTCGTTTCTGAGAAAGGACTTTCAAATTGGGAAGAGTATAAGCGGGTTCATCATCAAAAAACGATTCTTGTTGAAAATCAAGAGAACCAACCGAAATTGATTTCCGAAGCGTCAAAAATAACGGAAAGTAATAAGCCTGAGAAAACATATGAGGATACTTTAGATATTGGTGTGAAAGACCTGGTTTATTCTGAGATCAAATTCACCTTTTGTAGTAAAACTGTGGATTTAATTTGCGACAAGATCTTCAGCAAAATTGGTCCTTTTTTCAAGCAAATACTATCGATTACTCCTCCTACTAATTTTTGGAAGGTCGACAACACTTTTAAAATCTGTAAGCGGTTAACGATGGCTCATCCAAGTTGCAAAGACAAAAGAATCAATCCATTCAAATCACTTCTCACCATTACAAACGCATATGGGCAGTATCTGGGTCTTCACATGAATTTCGGCGAAGGAAACATGGTAGAAATTGAACCGTATTTAAGGAATCTGCTTCAACGATGTAGAAACCTATTGGGAGATCCTGGTTATGTTCCTGCCGTCATAGTCGTTGATGACTGTTGTAAAGTTCGATATCAATACCAGAATGCGCTGGGAAAAAAAGTCTTGGTAAAACTTGATGTCTTTCATTGGCTTGATCGATGGTCAAAATGTTTAGCAGTGCCACTCGGCCATCCCAGAAGAAGGGAATTCTTCCAGATGATGGCAGATGCTGTGCTCTGTCCAGACAACGACCAGTTTATCCAGTTGACAGAGAAGAGTGGGATAGAGACAGAATGGATGGATACGGATCTACATCATATCTTCAGTAAGCGATGCCTACGCAGACCACGACCCCATGAAGAAATGAAAGTTGCAGTTACCAAAGTTGTAAATTATTTTTTAAGCGAAATCGATGCAAATGTGAAAACGGCTCGTACGCGGAAAAATCTTCTTGAAGCTCTAAAGGCAGACTGTGATTCGTGTAGGAGTTTAGCAACTACTATCTCGAAGTGTAGCCGTTGCACTTGGGGGCAATGTCAGTTAACGTTCAAATATGGGAGTGGCAAGACAAATGTATTCAACATTATTAAGAATCAAATGGAACACATAGAGAAGGATTGTTTGTCATACCCACCTCATCTAAACCTGCATCATCAGAATTCGAAGGGAAAAATTTTCAAGCTTGACAGCACTTGTCACAATGAGAACGAGCACCTACAGTTAATGAAGCCTTTTAAGGGTGGGACGTATGGCCCACTGAAAATGCAGCGTTATTTACTGCGGAGAGCTGTTGACGCGAACAAGAATGCAGCAATCAAAAGGGATTTGGAATTTCCAATGTCACGGCCAGATGAAATACTTCTCAACTCAGCGGCTTCGAGATTTTCGGATGATCCCGAACAACTACCGTTTAACAAGATTTCACCGTTTACAAGATCCGATTTCCCACTCGGAGTTGAAGTGATTTCCCCAGTTGAAGATATCGATTTAAGTTTCAAAGTTGCAAAGACTCGCAAGCTTAACCAAGCAATCAAAAGGGCGATCATAGGAGATTCAGAAAACGACAATTCAAAGTGTGATTTACTCCAAGCTATAGTAGTTGGATTAAGATTATCCAACATAAAAGTGACGATTGCTGATTTACAAAAGCTGAAGGCAGATGACGAAATATCTACTTTTGAGAAAATTGGCTGTGAAATTGGAGTTAATATTTCTGTATTAAATGTTGAGGGCGGTATTCCCAGTGAGACAGCACAAGTAAAGTATTGCAGTGCAGATAATAAAGCCATGGTGTTTTTACTAAAGAACGAAAATAGCTATCGCGCTCTTCAATCGGAATTGATACAGCAGGCTTTATACTCGGAGCCCACCGATATAGAAATGACAAGCACTGCAAATAAGGCTAGAAATCTTTGCGTGAAAATGTGCGCACTTAGTGCACCATTTCAAATGTTACAGGAAAGTTCAAGATCTATGTTGCCGTTGCCTGCACCTTTTATTTTCAATGCCGTACAAAGTGACGAATCTCTTTTGTTTGATAAGCTTGCAATTGAATTTAAATTGACAAATCCGAAACCATCGCAGTCGTTTTGGGGACGATTTTCGTTAAAGTGGAACGAAGTTGTGGAAAAGAACATAATGAGCAAACTGTGTGACAAATCTTTCAAGTTCAAGAATCTTTATACAAAAACTTGGAACCAATTGAGGGACTTTTATAAGCATAAACAAGAAAAACTGCCGAAGCTATTACCAGGAGACAGTTTAGGTATATCTGATTCCGAGGGATTCAAAGAAGCGAGAAAGGCGTTGCAGACGCATGCCAACCATCTTTCTCCTACCAAGCCACGTGATAAGTCGTTACCAGCAGCAGTTCCGGAATCGTTTCCAAGACTTGCTTTGAATTATCAAAGGACTCAACCTGGAACACAATTGCCAGGTATGCCAAAGCTAGCAAATCCTAACATCAGTATCAACAAACTTGCGCCCTATGCTCCAATTGAGCCTGAAAGCAATGCGAAATCGGCCCAGATTAAGCGTGCCAAACCAGGACGTTGGATAAATATGAAGAAGATTTGTAGCAAATGTTACTTTCCTTACGGGAAACTGAATGGTCATTCGACACACGGCTTTCTTTTCAAGAAAAGAAAATGCTTAAACTCTTTGAAAGAAAACCTTGATGAGTACGCAGGCTCTGAGTACGACAAAAGAGTAACTCCTCAACAGCCGTATCAAAGCAAAAAGCGAAAACTTGAGGATTGCTTCGGGACAGAGGAAGTTGGGAATAGTCCTTCACAATTGGAACCACCAGTGATGACAGAAGAGTCTGTTATGTCAGTAGCGAAAAGTTGCTGTTTTCCAAGATTAGAAACGACGCGCTTTCCGTTACAGCAGCTACCAAACTTTGAGCTGAATTTTAGGTTCACAGTAACAGAAGAAAGCCTATTTAGAAGAGCATGTTCGATTGAAGACATGAAAGTCATTTTCAATCGACAGAATGTCCCACTGACTAGAAAGACACTGGTGAAACCGTTCGGCTTTCTTCAAAACGGAATGTGGACTGGACCAGAATGGCTTAACGACGAAATTATCAACCTTTGGATGATTAAGCTAAAACTAGAGTGTGCTGCTGATGGACGCCCAAACCTTTACTTCAGTACATTCTTTTACGTCAGATTGATGGAGCGCAACGTGCTTACATACAAGAATGTCATGAGGTGGGTTAAAGAGGACATCTTTTCTTATGAAAAGATTTTTGTTCCTGTCAATTGGGCTAACACGCATTGGTTTCTGTGTGTTATTTATTTGCAGCAGGGTCATATTTGTGTTTATGACTCTATACCTTTAGAACATCAGTTTTCAATATCTTTAGAGGAAAGAACGATGGTGTGTCAAAATCTATTGAATTACCTCGAGCTACATGCAAGTCAAATGAAACAGCATGATTTCATGAAAAGCAAAACTTGGAAATTTGAAATAGCTCCTAAACTACTTACCAGTTGATAAACCTCCAAGTTTTGTGGACAACTATACTTAGGGTGAAGAGAATAATTATCGGGCTAAATGGTACTGTAGGGGTATCGTACCGTACGGTGCGAG
>JBGCDT010000419.1:0-13503 GCA_045105695.1 Saprospiraceae bacterium
AAATTAAAAGATACCGTTTCCGGAAAGGAAAAAACTTTAGCTGATATTCCTTCGGAAAAAGCTAAGGTCATTATGTTCATCTGCAACCACTGTCCGTATGTTCTCCACATAACGGAAGAACTTGCACAACTAGCCAAGGATTACAAAAAGAAAGGCGTTGGCTTTGTCGCCATCAGCTCCAATGACGTAGAGAAATATCCTACGGATTCTCCTTCCAATATGAAAGCTTTTGCTAAAGACGAAGGATTTTCATTCCCTTATTTGTATGATGAAACGCAGGAGGTCGCTAAAGCTTATGATGCGGCTTGCACGCCGGATTTTTATATTTTTGATGAGGAAGATCGCTTGGTGTACAGAGGTCGTTTGGATAGCTCTCGTCCGAATTCTGGAATTCCAGTAAATGGCGAAGAACTCAGAGCGGCTTTGGATGCTGTGATAGCAGGAGAGAAGGTTAGCGAAAAACAGTACCCGAGTATGGGCTGTAACATCAAGTGGAAAATGTAATGTTCATTGTTTGAAACTATATTTTCTAGAGCTTTCTATCTGAATTATAATTCGGGTAGAAAGCTTTTTTGTTTAATTAAGCAAATTACATTCTAACAATGCATTTACATAAGTATTTTTTATTTCTAATTTCTATAGTAGTTATCTGTTCTTGTGAACCACCAGTTGTCAAAGACAAAACAGTAGAAAAGATTGCATCATTATACGATGAATCAAAAAAGCCATTCTACCACGGCGTCGCTTCTGGTGATCCACTCTCTGATCGCGTCATCATATGGACACGTTACACTCCAGAAGAAAAAGGAAAAAGTCATCCAGTAAAATGGATCATTGCAAAAGATAAAGCTTTGACGGAAGTCGTAAACGAAGGAATTGCCACAGCTTACCCAGATCGAGATTACACCATAAAAATTGACGTACTAGGATTGGAAGCTAATGAATACTATTATTTTCAATTCATAGAAAACGGTAGAAAATCTGCGCTGGGTCGAACAAAAACAGCCCCTCGAAGAAATGCAGAAAAAGTGAAACTAGCAGTTATAAGTTGTACCAATTACGAAGCAGGTTATTACAATGCATTGGCCTCACTTGCAAAACAAGACAGCATGGATGCAGTCATTCACTTGGGAGATTACATTTATGAATATGAGCCAGGTGGCTACGGAGCAGAAGAATTAGATCGACATCATTTACCGGCAAAGGAATTAATCAGTCTGGAAGATTACCGAACACGCTATGCCCAATATCGCTTGGATGAAGACTTTCAGGAGGTCCATCGCATGCACCCTTTTATCGCTATTTGGGACGACCACGAAATTGCTAACAATGCGTACGCGCAAGGCGCACAAAACCATCAGACGGACGAAGGCGATTACCTGAAGAGAAAACAATCTGCAAAACAAGCTTACTACGAATGGCTACCAATCAGAGAAAAATCAGGCGGACAACTCTATCGAAAAATAACAATGGGAAAGCTAGCAGACATTCTTTTACTGGACGAACGAATAGCTGGTAGAACAGCACCGGCAGAAAATCCAAAGGACAAAATCTTTATGGACGAAGAGCGGACCATGCTGGGCGCGCAACAATACGAGTGGCTCACCAAGTCGTTGAGCAGCTCAGAAGCGAGGTGGAAAATAATTGGTAGTCAGGTATTGTTCTCTGATTTGGATCAAAAGGCGGGACGACCAAAACGGCCGGTCAACATGGATGCCTGGGATGGTTATCCTGCGGAGAAAAAAAGATTTGTGCAATTTCTGAAAGAGTATCAGATCGAGGATTTGGTTTTTGTCAGTGGGGATACACATTGTAGTTGGGCCTTTGAAGTGCCTACTTCGGCAGCGGCTTACCGGAAGGGTGGAACGAAGGAAACGGTTGCTATTGAATTGGGAACACCTAGTGTGACTTCTGCTAACTACGATGAATATGCAGAAGTAGATCAGATTGAAAAACTGGAGGGTGTTTACAAAAAGGAAAACGCACATCTGAAATATGTGAACTTGAGGGATCACGGGTACTTATTGTTAGAAATATCGGAGGAGGAAGTTTTGGCGACTTATCGTTATGTGGAGACGGTGTTAGCAAAAACGGAAAAAGAGATTATTGGAGAACATATTACTATAAAGTCCGGTAACAAAGTAATTGAACTAAAGTGATTGTAAAATGTAATAAAAAATCGCTGATTCTATAAGAGCATAAACTCAAAATAAAATCAGCGATTTTCAGAACAGCTTGCTATTTGCAAGAAAATTAACAATACACCTACATCCCCAACTCATTCATCAAAAAGCCATACTGCCTCTCTATATCCTCAATCTGCTTTTCCGTAGATTTACCAGAGCCATGGCCAGAGTCATAATCCATCAACAACATAAAAGGATTGATCTGGCCACTATTCGCCTGCATCGCCGCTACGAATTTCTTCGCATGAAGCGGATCAACTCGCGTATCGTTTTCACCAGCAATAACCAAAGTCGTTGGAGCATTGATGCCCATGCGGACATTGTGGTAAGGAGAATACTTTAGGATGTTTTGAAAATCTTCTTTCTTCTCAGGATCGCCATATTCCGGAATCCAGTAACGAGCAATTAAGAACTTGTGGTAGCGAATCATATCCAATAATGGAACCGCACAAATCGCCGCCTTGAATAAATCAGGTCGCTGCGTCACCATCGCTCCAATCAGCAAACCTCCGTTAGAACCACCTCGGACCGCCAGCTTCTCGCTATTGGTAAAACCTTCGCTGATGAGGTATTCCCCCGCTGCTATGAAGTCGTCGAAACTATTTTGTTTGTTCATCAACATTCCGTCCTCGTGCCATGCCTCTCCATATTCGTCGCCACCTCGGATACAAGCGATAGCGTAGACACCACCTCTATTAATAAAGGTCGCTGGCAGACCGACAAAGCTTGGTGACATTCCTACATTGAAACCACCATAGCCGTAAAGCAGTGTTGGGTTGTTCCCATCTAGTTTTACACCTTTTTTGTGCATTACAAAAATAGGGACACGCGTTCCGTCTTTTGATTCGTAGAACTTGATGTTCGCTTCGATGTCTTTAGTATCCATCGGAATGTCTCTGGTGAAGTATAATTTCCAATCCAGTGAGCTACCATCTAAAGTATAGATTTTCGTAGGCGAAGTAAACGTACTTAGATTTACGTAAAGCGTATTGGATTCTCTGTGGTAATTAAAACCAGCGATGTTCCCAACCTCAGGAGCTTTGATTTCTTTAATCAGTTTTCCATCATGAGAATAAGCAAACAAGCGACTGATGACATCTTTTTTGGCTTGAACAATCAGGTAATCTTTAGTGACTTCAAAGCCTTCGATAACCATGTCTTCTTTTTCTGGAATCAATGTTTTCCAGTTTTTAAAATCAGGGCTGCTTTTATCTGTAACCATGATTTTAAAATTCGGAGCTTCATCATTTGTGAAGAAGTAAATTTTATCATCTAATGCCTCAGGATAAGCGCGGTGTTTTTTACTGCTGTAAATCTGAGTTGGCTCATCCAATGTTCCAGCCTTTCTAAATGACAAAGTATTAGAATAGAAATCACCTTCAGAAATAAAAGACAGATCACTGTATTTTGAATCCCAGGTAGAGATAAAGTTTTTAGCATCAGCAGGTGCAAAAAGGAAAACATCTTTTTCCCGATCAGATCCAATTTTATGTTTGTAAGTCTTTATTGGAATTTGCTTTTCGAGCATCTCCTTAGTTCCGACCGTGATGTAAGCATGCTTTTCGTCTTTTGTCCAAGTGAAGCCACGGAGCCCTTCGATCAGCGTTTTATCAATCTTACCCGTCTTTGTATCTACGATTCGGTAAGTACTAATTTCGGCACCTTTATATTGTACCCCTATGGCCGCTCTGTCTCCATTCTTAGTGAAGTTGACACCAGAGATAGCTGTCTTTCCAGAAGAATCAATTTTCAGTGGATCGAAAACAATTACGTCTTTATCATTCAACCTTGTATACAACTTATATTGTTGTTCTCCCTTTTTCTTTACGTAGAAAAACTGTCTTTCACCAGCTAAGAAAATAGGACCTGTGATGTCTCTATCAAGATAGGCAGCTATCTCTTCTTTCAGTCCAGGTATACTTTTATTCTTGTTTAGATAAGCTAAAGTTGCATCATGCTGAGCGCGTGTCCAGTCAATTACTTTCTGATCTGTTTTGTCTTCTAACCATTGGTAGTTGTCGGTCAACTTCTGCCCATGAAGTTCATCAACAACGGGTATTTGATCTGTGGAAGGCGGAGTGAAGTCAGCGATTTGTGCGTTGGTGTTCATTTGTAGGAATAAGAAAGCTAATGTTAGTAGGGTGATGTTTTTCATACGATTTATTTTTAGAAGGGTTTAATGTTTGAATGAATAGGTGCCTTTCTGATGTTTGAAGCGGAGTTAAGAACTGAGCTTTTTGAGATTGAGCTTTCAACTTACTTATTAAGTTTATCTACCAGTCTTCCGTCTCCAATACATCTAAAATCTCATCTAGGTCCTCATAAGATTTGAAACCTACTTTTTCCTCTTCCCCACCTTGAAGGTATAAACCATGCGGATTGATTTGTGCTAAAATTTCTTCAGTTTCAGAAGGTTCATGAGCGATGGCTAGAACAAGTTTGCTATTCAGTTTCCAATTTTTTAGTAAATCAAAAACAATAGACGATTCTTTAATAGCTGACCAAGTCAGTCCGTTTTTTTCAAAATTCAAAAAGATGAAATCAAAAGATTGGAAAAGTTTTTCTTCTGTTTTAAAGTTTTCTACCAAAGTATTCAAGTCTTCGATTACGATCTCTTTGATTATAGGGATAGAGATGTTTTTTTCTGCGAGCGTTTCTATAGAAATGAAAGGACCGATTTGTATCAATTGAAGATCTAGGCGTTCTATTAGAAAGGCGATTTCATCGGCAGTTGCTATTTGGAAAGTACCTATGAAAGAAGGTCCTTCAACCCACTCTTTGATGGCAGCCATTTTTTCAGGACTGATATTTAACGAGGCGCCATTGTCTAAGTTGAAACTCAGGTATTGTGCTCCTCTGGCGGCAAAATATCTGGCATCAGTTAGGTTCGTTATACCACCTGCGAAGATGTTCGTTTTTAGCATTTGAAAGACAATTATGGATCGATGTAGATTGAAATAAAATTTTGGATTAATGAGTTATATCCGTATCTTATTAGTCAAATCGCCCGCTCCTGCTGGGTTTTGAGTCAGGAGGCATAGTATTTGTAAAATTATAAATAATTAAATGTGTGGATTAGTGGGTTATTAAGGAACAAAAGTAGTTAATTTGGTAGACAAAGCATCCGCCTATGAAAGATCAAAATTACTACCAACAGGTTTTCGAAGTAACCAAACTCATTCCACGAGGCCGAGTCACCAACTATGGTGCAATAGCCAATTACCTTACGCTGGGTTCAGCAAGAATGGTTGGCTGGGCACTCAACAAAAGTTTTCTATCTGAAGAGGGCGTACCCGCTCACAGAGTGGTCAATAGCAAAGGTGAACTAAGTGGCCGAAATGCTTTTCCCTCTCCAACGATGATGCAAGAACTTTTAGAAAGCGAAGGTGTCAAAGTGGAAAAAGATAAAGTGGTTGCTTTCAAAAATCACTTCTGGGATCCATCTACCGAGCTACTTGACTAAGCTTTTACCAAACTGCAACTAACCAAGACCATTTTTCTTAGATTATTCTCCAGTAGAATAGTCTATTCTATTTCCCATGTATAGGCAGTTCTTTTCTGCCCCTAAAAAAGACATTATGAAATATTCAAAGCTTGGTGCTCTTCTCTTTCTGGTTAGTTCATTTTTATTATTCACTTCTGGAAAAGATACTCCCGATACTATTTATTGGTCGGAGAACGAACGCCTCGAATGGGAAGACTTCGAGGGGGAACCTCGTCATGATTACAAAGGTATCTCTGCGTTGACCTCTTCAGGTATTGTACATTACAAAGGTTGCAAGAACGGTAGAATCAATTATAAGGTGCGTGCATATTTTGAAAAGGAAGAATCCTGGGTAAAAGAAGAAGCTAGAACTACACATCACTTAAGACATGAGCAGATTCATTTTGACATTACGGAATTGTATGCTCGAAAGCTGAGAAAGATATTATCCGATCGAGATTTCAAATGTGAGGAAGAAGCTGCTTTTGAAGAGTGTGTGAATAACTTTGTGGAGAACTGGCATTATGATCAGCAATCTTTTGATTTACATTCTCGGCATAGTTTGGACAAAGCTGCTCAGCGCGAATGGTTCTATAAAATAGAAATGGAACTTTCTCTGTTAAATGAATACAAAGAATAATATTCCAAGTCGTTTTGAAGTTTATTCATAACTCACCACACACTAGCGTACTTTGTAACGCTCATCACAATTTCGACTTAATCGAAAATTATATAAAGAGTCGAAATCACCACCTACTTACTACATATCGGATAGAAAAATCAAAATGGAAAGTGTTATTGTTTAGAGCGCTATTACTAGAGCGCTGTTAATTCTGTTAAAACACAAAAAAATGTTTTCCTTTTGGTTAATTTTGCAGAGCATACAGATGTATATTCACAATAGATACGACCGATATGATTCGAAAAACACTACACATCATTCTATATTTGTTTCTAATTTCAGGAACATCCGTACTCTCCGCACAATCTTCTCCCATCGGAATCTGGAAAACCATAGATGACGAAACTGGCGAGGCCAAATCACATGTAGAAATCTACGAAGACAGTGGCGTACTTTACGGAAAAATTGTAAAGCTTCTACAAAATTCCGAGGATACGGTTTGCGAAAATTGCCCTGACGAAAAGAAAGACCAGCCACTAGTTGATATGATCATTATGTGGGATGTACAATCCTACAAAGATTATTGGAGCTATGGCGAAATAATGGATCCTCAAAATGGGAAGGTATACAAATGCTCTGTATGGCTTGAAGATGATAACACGCTTAAAGTGAGAGGATATATAGGTGTATCTTTCTTAGGTAGAAACCAGTTTTGGTATAGAATTAAATAGATTAGAGACTCTCGAAAGTCTTAACGTTTTTAAGTTAAAAATTTTAAGATTTCAATACAATAATTGGAGAAGCCCCTTAGTTTAATAGTTGAATTTAAGGAAATTATTTATCTAATTAAAATGAGCTTCATGAAGCAAAAATTTACACCTAACCATTTAATCCGTTACATCTACAGAGAGACATCTGTTGCGGAATCTTTAGCTATCGAAGAGGCACTGAGCGAAGACTATAGCTTGTACGAATCCTATGAGGAATTGCACAAAGCTTATGCACAGCTTCCAAAGGTAACCTTCTCTCCGAAGCCATCTAGTATACGGAATATTTTAAGTTACAGCGCTCAATCTGGCGTTCCTGCATAAGGAATCAACGCTTTGAATTGTATCAAAAAAAAGCCCTGGCTGGTCTAACCTGCCGGGGCTTTTTACATGTAAGTATCTAGATTCCTCTAAATAGAATCCAACAAAAAGAAGAGGCTATGCCGTGAGGTGAATATTCCAAAACCCAAATATCAAATTTGTCTACACCACAGATGTTGCAAATCTTCATTTGCCCGTTATATTTGTGTACGCTTTCGCAAAATCAATAATTAAATCTAAGCAAAGACACATCAACAATCTGAAAACAGAAGAAAATAAACAGCAAATGCATAAAATAAAGATACTATCCATCCTAGGAATTTTCTTTTTGATGAACTGCTCTATTGCTCAAAATACATCTACTTCTAGTGATTATACAACTAAGAAAACTGTCTCTGGAAAAGCAAAGAAGTATTTTGACAAAGGGATGGAATACACTAGAGCCAGTAATAATGAAAAGGCAATCAAGGAATTCAATAAAGCATTGAAAGCTACTCCTAATTTAATCGATGCACATATTCAAATTGCTGCGGCTTACTATGACATGGAGTCTTTTGCAAAAGCGGAAGAGAACTTTGAAAAGGCAATAGCCATTGACCAAAAGTACAAATCGAAAGTACTTTACGTCACAGGCATTGCGGAGATGAAACAAGATAAGTACAAAGAAGCAATTGGTCATTTTGATCAGTTTATTGCTTTAGAAAAAAAGAACGAGAAACTTTTAGCAAAAGCAAAAAAGTATAGAGCGACTAGCGCATTTACAATGGAAGCATTTTCGCACCCAGTTCCATTCGAACCGGCTAGCCTTGGTGACAAAATAAATACTCCGAATCCAGAATATTTACCTACGATTACTGCTGATGAATCTGTCTTGATCTATACCGTCAACATTCGGGGGCAAGAGGATTTTTACATGAGTAAAAAAGTAGATGGCGAATGGCAGAAAGGAGAACCAATGGATGAAATAAATACAGAACTCAACGAAGGTGCCCAAAGTATCTCTGCTGATGGAAAGCTCTTGGTATTCACGGCCTGTGGTCGGCGCGATGGTTATGGTTCTTGCGATTTGTATTTTTCAGAAGTCATAAATGGTCGTTGGACGAAAGTGGCGAATATGGGCAAACAAATCAATTCCAGAGCTAAAGAAACACAACCCAGCTTATCCGCAGATGGAAGAACGATTTATTTTTCCAGCGACAGAGCAGGTGGTCAGGGAAGCATGGATATTTGGTTTAGTACCAGAGATGAAGAAGGCAAATGGGGCATCCCTCAAAACCTTGGAGAGGTCATCAATACAAATGGTTTAGACAGAACGCCTTTCATTCATCCAGATGGACAAACTTTGTATTTTATGTCAGACGGACATCCAGGGCTGGGAGGTTACGACTTGTTCTTTTCCAGATTGGAAAACGGAGAATGGACTGCTCCTAAGAACATGGGTTACCCCATCAACACAGAGGCAGATGAAGCTACTTTAGTCATTAGCCTTGATGGCAAAACGGCTTACCTCGCAACAGACAGAAATAAAATGCAGAATGTTGAAAATAAAATTCATAATGGGAAAGTAGATTTAGATTTATTTCAATTCGAACTGTACGAAGCCGCTCGTCCCAAACCAGTCACTTACGTAAAAGCAAAAGTCAGAGATGCTGCGACGCGAAAAAAACTAGCTGGAGCCAAAGTAGAATTTACTGATTTGTCTACAGAGAAAGTTCACGCTTTTTCAAAGACGGATGCTGATGGTGAATTTTTGGTTTGCCTTCCTTTGGGAAAAAATTACTCTTTGAATGTAACGAAACCAGAGTATCTTTTCCACTCAGAGAATTTTGAATTGCAGGAAACGAGTAGCCTGGAAGAACCTTTTATCTTAGAAATAGATTTACAGGCTGTTCCAATAGCTACAGCTGTTTCAGAAGGCAGTGGAGGTTCGCTTAAAGAGAGTAAGCCGATCATTCTTAAAAACGTTTTCTTCGAAACAGGTTCTGCTGATCTAAAGAATACTTCGTTGCTGGAATTAAACCGTTTGAAAAATTTACTGAACGATCATTCTAATTTGAAAATTCGAGTCAATGGCCACACTGACAATGTAGGAAGCGAAGAAGATAATCTGAAGTTGTCCAACAACAGAGCAAAGGCAGTTTATGATTACCTTGTAGCCAATGGTATCTCAAGTGATCGGTTGAGTTACAAAGGTTTCGGAGAGACAGAGCCTATTGCTGATAATGAAACTCCTGAGAACCGAAGGTTGAATCGACGGACTGAGTTTGTAGTAGTGAAGTAAGCCGTTTTCTTTTTAAAAATAATACCAACAATACAACTATGTTTAAAAAAGCTATCTGCTCTTTTCTATTTCTAACAATACTCCTACAGTTTTTTGCTTGCCAGGAAGAATTCTACTTCGAGTCAGAAAAAACCATTGCCGAAGATCAATGGACTTACCAAGATTCTGTCAACTTCACCTTCTCCATCGCAGACACCAGCGCGCTCTACAACTTAATTCTTGATATAGAACACGCCACAGATTATCGCTTCCAAAACATCTACCTCAATGTTGCAACGAAGTATCCCTCTGGTAAAAGAATCAAAGAACAATTGCCTATCAACTTCGCTGACAAAATGGGGAAATGGTACGGTGACTGTGATTCTGAATGGTGCCGCCTTCGCGTGAATTTACAACAAGGGGCTTTCTTTAATGCCGTTGGTGATTATACGATTACGCTGGAACAACATATGCGGGTGAATCCACTACCTGGGGTGCGGGGGCTTTCTTTGAAACTGGAGGATACTGGGCGGCGGCGAACAGAATAGATTGCGCTTTTGACGTGAAAATATTACCGCAGCTATGCTGCTATAGATATTGACGTGGCGATGCCACTATAGGATTTGTGGAAAAGGCTGACTCGATTTTTCGAGTCAGCCTTTTGTGGTTTTATTGAATTGCTTGCTTAGTTTGGCAGGTTGTATTTTCTTAGGAAGCGTCTTCTTTGATTTTTAAATCAAGACTTAGCTCTACTAACTGCTCGCCGTCTATTTTTGATGGCGCATCAATCATCATATCCCGGCCCATATTATTTTTTGGGAACGCAATGAAATCACGGATAGAAGACTGCCCTTGCATTACCGCACACAAACGATCAAAACCAAAGGCTAAACCACCATGTGGAGGTGCGCCATACTCGAAGGCTCCCATTAAGAAACCAAACTGCGCTTCTGCTTCTTCTTTTGTAAAACCAAGCAAATCGAAATTCCTGGATTGCAGCGCTCTGTCGTGAATACGAATAGAACCGCCGCCAATTTCTGAACCATTGATGACCAAATCATAAGCATCTGCTCGGAGGCTTTTCATGGTTTCATGATCTCCGTTTAGCATGCGCTCAACGTCGGCAGTTTTTGGAGAGGTGAACGGGTGGTGCATCGCGTGGAAGCGATTGGAATCTTCGTCCCATTCCAATAGTGGGAAATCAATAACCCATAATGGTTTAAAATCTCCTTCTTTGATTAAGCCATGTCTGCGAGCTGTTTCCAAACGAAGTTCGTTGAGTTGCTTTCTGGTTTTTTCTGCTTCTCCTGAAAGTACGAATATGAGATCTCCTTCTTTTGCATCGAAGCGGTCTGCCCATTCTTGTAGTTGTTCGTTGGAGTAGAACTTTCCGACAGAAGATTTGAAATTTCCGTCGCCCTCTACTTTTATGTAGACCAAACCTTTTGCACCTATTTGTGGACGCTGCATCCACTCTGTTAGTTTCTTGATGTCTTTGTTGGAGTATTCTCCGGCGATGCCTTTTGCGCAGATTCCAACGACGAGTTCTGCATTATCAAAAACGGAAAAGCCTTTGTTTTGCGCAAGGTCATTTAGTTCTACGAATTCCATCCCGAAACGCAGGTCTGGTTTGTCAGAGCCAAAACGTTTCATCGCTTCATCGTATGACATTCTTGGAAATTCAGGTAGCTCTACGCCAATGGTTTCTTTGAACAAGTAGCGCGTCAAACCTTCGAAGGTATTTAGAATGTCTTCCTGAGTTACGAAAGACATCTCGCAGTCTATTTGTGTAAACTCTGGTTGACGATCCGCTCGCAAATCTTCATCTCTGAAGCATTTTACTATTTGGAAATACTTATCAAAACCAGCGACCATCAGAATCTGCTTGAAGGTCTGAGGAGATTGTGGAAGCGCATAAAACTGTCCTGGATTCATTCTACTTGGAACGACAAAATCTCTTGCTCCTTCAGGCGTGCTTTTTATTAGACAAGGCGTTTCAACTTCTACAAAGTTTTGCTCCGCCAAATACTTACGTGTTTCGATAGCTAACTTAGACCGGAAGATGATGTTCTGCTGAACTGTATTTCGACGCAAGTCTAAGTAGCGGTATTTCATACGGATCTCATCGCCACCGTCTGTTTCTTCTTCGATGGTGAATGGAGGTGTCTTCGCAGCATTTAAAACTTCCAGTGTTTTGATTTCGATTTCCACATCACCAGTTGCTCTATTTGGATTTTTATTGGTCCGTTCTCTCACCTCTCCTGTGATGCGCAGCACGAATTCACGGCCCAGTTTTCTAGCTTGTGTGCAAAGGTCTGCATCATCTTCCATATTGAAAACCAGCTGCGTGATGCCGTAGCGGTCGCGCAGATCAATAAAAGTCATTCCACCAAAGTCTCTGCTGGTCTGTAACCAACCACTTAAAGTTACCTCCTTGCCAATATCTGACATTCGCAATTCGCCGCAATTATGAGTTCTGTACATAAAAAGAAATTTTTAAAATTGAGTCTTTCAAAAAATAAAATACCTAAACCCTTTGAACGTGAAAGTGATGAAAAATGGTTCACTTTCAAGCTGTCATTAGGCGGAACAAAAGTAAAGTTTATCAGACAAAACAAGGCATGAAATAACAATTTGCTTGCTGCTCAATTATTCTCACTATTGGTGACTTAAGTCAATGAATCTGTGAACGTTAGCTATTTTGAGTTGTTAAATCAATCCTATTCTCTGTGTGCATTTTAGTGTTTACAAAATTATGACACAAGCAAGGCATACATAAAGGTAGTTTTGTACGTACTTTGAGTAAAGAAATTATATGCTTAGTAATTACACCATCATAACGCTGACTCATCATCACATTCCATTAAGGGATTTGGGTGACTTTGTCATAGCAGCTACAGAGGAAATACCTCTGTCCGAGCGGCTCATGACATTAAAAAATCAGTTAGGTGTAGACGAGTTGCTTTACTTAGCTACTTGCAACCGAATCCTTTTCTTAGTCAGCAGTGCAGAACCCATTGCAACTAACTTCGCAGAATCTCTTTTTCAATTAGCAAATCCATCTTTAACGGCTGAGCAAATAAAATTGGCTACGGACAATCTGGATCAATTCCACGGCTTATCTGCTATTCGTCATTTATTTGAAGTGTCTTCCTCTATTGATTCTTTAGTGGTGGGAGAACGAGAAATTCTTCGACAGATTAGAGAGGCTTACAGCCAATGCTACGAGTGGGGATTGACGGGTGATGATATTCGCCTGGCACTTCGCTATACCGTGGAAGCAGCTAAAGCAGTGTATGAGCAAACGCGTATTGGTGAAAAACCAGTATCTGTGGTTTCTCTAGCGATTCGCCAAATGTTGAAAGAGAAGATCAATCCTTCCTCCAGAGTCTTGATGATCGGAGCAGGAACGACTAATAATTTAGTTACTAAGTTCTTGGTAAAGTATGAATTTGAGAATGTAACCGTTTTCAATCGTACTCTTGCGAAAGCAGAATTACTAGCCAAACGGTTTAATGGAAATGCTCATCCTTTATCAGAGTTGGAAAACTACAAAAATGGCTTCGATGTGATGATCGTTTGTACCGGAGCGGTAGAGCCAGTGGTAAATGGAGCGAATTATAAAAAGCTCTTGGCAGGAGATACAGACGAGAAAGTTGTTATTGATTTAGGAATCCCTAACAATGTATCTACAGAGGTTACGCAGGAGTTTGACTGTCGCTACATCGGAGTAGAAAGCTTGCGCGAATTAGCAGATCAAAACCTTAGCTTCCGCAGAAAAGAAGTCATCAAAGCAAAAATTCTACTAGAAGAAAAGTTAGAAGAATTCCTCGTGATCTACCGCGAGCGTCAAAACGAGAAAG
>JBGCDT010000420.1:0-11175 GCA_045105695.1 Saprospiraceae bacterium
ACTTTAGAATGTTCTCAAGATCCGCTTGATCTTACCATTACTGGTAATGTAACTAACCTGATGGATAATTGCGCAATCAATCTTTCTGCAACTTTCTCTGATGTAGAATCAGGAATGTCCAATTGTGGAGGACCTGCTCAGATCAATAGAACCTGGACAGTTATTGATGGTTGTGGTGGCTCTTCTACTGGAACTCAGATTATTTCTTTTGCAGATTCTCCAATAGCAGATTTTACAGTGCCAGATGATGTAACTATAAATTGTGAAGATGATCCAGATGACTTGAACCTTACTGGAGATGTAACGGATGAGAATAGTAGTTGTAATCCTGGGGCACAAGCGACTTACTCAGATAACACTAGTGGCCTAAATGGTTGTAACGAAACGGGCGTTATTATCAGAACATGGACTTTAGATGATGGTTGTTCTGGTATTGTTACTGAATTTCAAACCATTACTGTTGTAGATAATGCCAATCCTACATTCACTACGCCTTCTTCGGTAACGATCAGCTGCGAAGAGAATCCAAATGATCTGAATATTACGGGCGATGTAACTGATGAAGCAGACAACTGCTCAATAAATTTAGAGGCTACATTTAATGATAATACAACTGGACTAAATGGTTGTAGTGGTACTGGGCAAATCATACGTACTTGGACTTTATCGGATGCTTGTAACAATACTTCTACAGGAGTACAGATCATCACGGTTGTTGATAATACTGACCCTACATTCACAGTGCCACCAGCTACCGTTATCAATTGTGAAGATGATCCAGGTGATGTAGGTATAACAGGTGATGTAACTGATGAAGCGGACAACTGTTCTGTAGGTTTGGACGCAACATTCAATGATGATAACAGTGGTCTTACAGGTTGTAATGGCACGGGCCAAATCATACGTACTTGGACTTTGTCTGATGATTGTAACAATACTTCTACAGGAGTACAAATTATTACAGTGGTCGATAATTCGCCTCCTACATTTACGGCTCCTTCTGATATAGTTTTGAACTGTAACGTAGATTATACTGATCTGACTATTACAGGAGATGTAAATAATGAATCAGACAATTGCTCTGCGGGACTAAATGCAACTTTCTCTGACATCGAAACAGGTTCTACCGTTTGTGGAGGACCTAGTCAGGTAGAACGTGTTTGGACGCTAACAGATGCTTGTGGTCAGACGACTACGATTTCTCAAATAATTACTTTGGTTGATAATCAGCCTCCATCTTTTACCGTACCTGATGATGTTACTTTGAGCTGTGAACAGGATCCATCGGATTTAACTTTGACGGGTGACGTTTTAGACGAATCTAGTGATTGTACAAATGATCCTCTGGATGCAACCTTTGTGGATGACCTCTCTGGTTTGACAGGTTGTAACGGAACTGGTGATATCATCAGAACTTGGACGCTTGACGATGGTTGTAGTACACCGGTGACTCAAGTGCAAGTCATAACCATAGTAGATAATACGGCTCCAACTTTCTCAGTACCTGCGGATGTAACGATAGAATGTGGCGAAAGTACAGACATAAACGAAACGGGTGATGTTACAGATGAAGCAGATAATTGTTCGATTAACTTAGAAGCAACTTTCACTGATAACATAGACGGACTCACAGCTTGTAGCGGAACAGGCCAAATCATTCGTACCTGGACATTGACAGATGATTGTAACAATGCTACTACATTTACACAAACGATTACGATAGCAGATAATACAGCTCCAACCTTTACAGCTCCAGCAGCAATAACGGTGAGTTGTGAAGTAGATGTAAATGAATTGTTAGAAACAGGTGAACCAACTGATCTAGCGGACGTATGTGATGCTGATCCTATTGCTACATTTGCGGATGACGATAGTGGATTAATAGAATGTAACGGAACTGGAACAATCATAAGAACATGGTCTGTTTCAGATGCTTGCGGTAACGCAGCAACTGCTACACAAACCATTACTGTAATTGATGAAATAAACCCAACATTTACGGTACCTGCAAATACTTCAATAAATTGTAACGAGGACTACACAGACCTCACTATAACTGGCGACGTAACGGACGAAGCGGATAACTGTTCTACAGATTTGATGGCTACTTTCAATGATGCAACTTCTGGAACCTCCGCATGTGGAGGACCTTCTATGGTTACCAGAACTTGGACATTGACTGATGATTGTGGAAACACAGTTACTGCTGAGCAAATTATTATGCTGATAGATACAGATCCACCAAGCTTCACGGTGCCAGGCCCAGTTGAAATCTCTTGTGAAGATGATCCAACTGATCTAACAATCACAGGAGATGTAACTGACGAGTCGAGTACCTGCAACCCGAATGCGGAGGCTACTTTCAGTGATGACCTTAGCGGTCTGACTGGTTGCAACGGGACAGGTACCATCGCCAGAACATGGACATTGGATGACGGCTGTAGTGGTTCTGTTTCACAAACACAAATCATAACTGTTGTTGATAATACAGCTCCTACCTTTACAGCTCCTACCGATATGACTTTGACCTGTGAGCAAGATGTAATGGACTTAGCCTTAACAGGCGATGTAACAGATGAAAGTGATAATTGTGATACTGATCTGGAAGCAACTTTTACAGATGATAACACTGCTCTTACAGGTTGCAATGGAACAGGAACGATTACTAGAACTTGGACACTTTCAGATGAATGCGGTAATGTAAATACAGCTACGCAAATCATTACCATCGTTGATGAAACTGCTCCAACTTTTACAGTGCCTGGAGATGTAACACTGCCATGCGCTGTTGATTATACCAACGTTGCGATCACAGGCGATGTAATAGACGAGAGTGATAATTGTGATACGGATCTAGAAGCAACTTTCTCTGATGAAAACTCTGGAACCAGCTCTTGTAATACACCAAGTCAGGTTATTAGAACTTGGACATTAACGGATGATTGTGGCAACACAACTACTGCTACTCAGACGATAACATTAGAAGATGAGATACCAGGACCAAGTGCTCCTCCGGCTGTTACTATAAATTGTGAGGATGATCCAACTGATCTTAGCCTTACTGGAAATGTGACTAATTGGAGTGCTTGCAATCCAAGTGCGGTAGCAACTTTTGAAGATGACGAAAACGGTTTGGTGGGTTGTAATGGAACTGGCTTAATCATCAGAACCTGGACTTTTGATGATGGTTGTAGTCCGGTAACTACGGATACACAAATTATCACTGTAGAAGATAACACTGCTCCTACATTTAGCGCTCCTGCTGATGCAACGGTTAGTTGTGAAAGCATAGATGATCTTTCTCTAACAGGAGATGTGACTAATGAAGCTGATAATTGCGATACAGATTTAGAGGCAACTTATGAAGATGACAACAGTGGTCTTACAGGATGTAGTGGTACTGGTGAAATCATCAGAACTTGGACATTGACAGATGATTGTGGAAATTCAACTTCAGCGACTCAAATAGTTACTGTAGTAGATAATACGCCTCCGACATTTACTGTGCCTGCTTCTACTACAATAGATTGCAATGATGATTATACTGATTTGACAGCCACGGGAGATGTAACTGACGAAGCCGATAACTGCGATACGGATTTAGAAGCATCTTATGTTGATGTAATTACGGGAGGAACTGATTGTAATGATCCAGGACAGGTTATTCGTACTTGGATGTTGACGGATGATTGTGGTAATACAACTACGGGGGAGCAAACAATACTAATTTCTCAAGGACCTCCACCAAGCTTTACTGCTCCTGATAATGTAACAATAGATTGTGATGAAGATCCGAATGATCTATCACTTACAGGAGATGTAACCGACGAAATGAGTGCTTGTAATCCTAATGCTCAGGCAACATATACTGATGACCTCAGTGGCTTGAATGGCTGTAATGGCAGTGGACAAATTGTAAGAACTTGGACTTTGGACGATGGCTGTAGCGGTATAGTAAATGTCAATCAACTTATTTTTGTGGTAGACCAAACAGCTCCAACTGCTATTTGCCAAGATGTAACATTACCATTGGATCAGAGTGGTTTTGCTTCTCTGAATATTGGAGATGTAGACAATGGTAGTTTTGACAATTGCCAGGATGCAGCAACACTGAATTTTGCATTAAGTCAGACTAATTTCGACTGTAGTCAACTTGGTGAAAATGTTGTTGTACTTACCGTTACTGATAATTGTAACAATAGTTCTACATGTATAGCGACAGTCACCATTGTAGATATGATGGCTCCGGAAATCATCTGTCCTAACGGTAGTATTACTGTAGAAGTTGATGATGGAGAATGTTTCGCTTCTGGTCTTTGGATGCCAGCTACAGGAACTGATAACTGTGGTGTTCCTGTCGTGACTAGTTCACACAACAACAATAGCACATTCCCAATTGGACTTACAGAAGTTACCCATACAGCAACAGATGCAGCGGGTAATACAGCTACTTGCAGTTATTTTATAACGGTAAAAGATAGTGATGCTCCGATCCTGAATTGTGATCCTGGAACATTCCAAATCACATCTGTAGGGAACTGCCAAGCTAGCGTGACCTGGAATGCTATTACGGCTACTGACGATTGTCTGGAAGGTCTGACAGTTACTAGCGACTTCGAATCTGGTGATCTTTTCCCTTACGGAGAAACTACGACTGTAACTTATACAGCAACGGATGGTTCTGGTAATTCTTCAACCTGTTCATTTGATATCGAATTGGTAGATGATATTAAACCAACCTTAACCTGCCCTATCGATGTAACTCTAAATGGAGCAGGTGAAAATTGTGAAGCAGTATTCAACTGGAGTCCAGTGACTGCTGAAGATAATTGTCCGGGAGCCAGTGTAGTCTGTACACATATTTCAGGAACTTCTTTCTCAGTAGGGACAACTACTGTCATCTGTACCGCTACTGATGCTGTGGGGAATATGAATGAATGTAGTTTTGATGTAACAGTCGAGGACAATACAGCGCCGGTTCCGACTTGTGTGGATATGATAGAGGTTCAAATCGATGGAGAAATTATTAGTGATCCAAGCGGAATAATTACAGATGCCGTATCAGTTGATGCCTGTGAATCAGTAACCATTACCTATACACTTCCAACTGCTGTTGATGAGTGTAGCGGTTCTATCATCGCAGGGGTGAACGTTAGTATTCCTTCTGGTTCAACGCTCGAAGTTGGAGACTACACTGTAGAATATTCATTCACTGATGCTGCTGGAAATACAAGCACCTGTGATTGGTTACTGAGAGTGCTGCCACTTGGTTTAGATGCGGTGAATATTGTACCGCTCTCTAATACAACGCTCTGTGAAGGTGCTGACCTTATGCTAACAGGAAGTGGTATTGAAGGAACTTATACATGGACAGATCCTAGTAATAATTCTATTGTATTGGATACTATACCAGTAGTGAATTTAGGAGAAGACGATGGAGGGATTTATTCTTTGTCTGTTACAACAGCGGAGGGTTGTATAGCTACTGATGCCATAGAAATAACTGTGAATCCAGCACCGGATGTTTCTATTGAAGGAGATGCTGTAAGCTGCGATGGAGATGTTTCTTTAACCGCTTTAACAGCACTTGGCTCTGAACCTGTTACAAACTGGGAATGGACAGGACCTTGCGGCTTTACTTCTGATTTAGAAAATATTGAACTAACAGGACTTTCAGATGATTGCGCTGGAACGTATACAGTGACTGCAACGACTAGTGAGGAATGTTCAATTACAGAGAGTATTCCAGTTACAATTGCATTATTGGAAAGCCCAGCTTTAACAATGGCTTGTGATTCTATTCTTTGTATATCTGAAAATTGTTTCCTACTAGGAACGGACTACGCTACTGGGCCTGATTCTTATCACTGGTTATCATCTGCAAATGGAGGATTACCAAACGAAACCAATCAAAGCAGCATAGAAATCAGTCCAACAGAAACCGGTGACTTTACTTACCAGTATTGGGTGACTGTGGATGGCTGTGAAACAGATACTGCTTCCATCACACTGAGCATCGTTGACCGACCAGAGGTTAATGATGACCAATATGTAACCGATTATCAATCAACAATAGAAATAGCAACAATTACAGATAACGACATCATCATCGACCAATTAGCAGATGATGTGAATGTCTATTCGCTGCCATCAAATGGTACTTTGTCTAGCACACCAGAGGGAACATACCTCTATACGCCTAACGACGGCTTTATTGGGTCGGATTTTTTCTTATACCGAATTTGCTACAATTGTGATGCTAGTGAATGCGACACTGCCAGAGTGGATATCCGTGTTGACTTTACAGGTGACTGTGAAGTTCCGAATATCATTACTCCTAACGGCGATGGATTTAACGACGCCCTGGAAATCTCTTGTCTAACAACTGGTGATTACCCGGAAAGCGAACTACTGGTCATGAATCAGTGGGGAGATAAAGTTTTTCAAGCTTCTCCTTATGAAAATGATTGGGAAGGGACGCTGAACGGTAAAGAAGGTAAGGGCCTGCCGGATGCTACTTATTATTTTATTTTCAAAGAATCACCCGACGCACCGGCCATGAAAGGTTACATTATGATTCACCGATAAGTTGATTTTCTTATTCGGAGGAGGGCTTTGTAGCGGAAAGCTTGCGGGTGATGAAGGTCATCCTCCGAATATTTGTCGTTTTGTAAATGTATTGTTATTAAAAATTAAAAAAACAGGACCATGAATAAATTAATACTGATTGTTTTCTTTTGTTTGGCCATTTGCGGAATAAGCAATGCGCAGCAAGAAGTACAGTTTACCCAATTTATGTACAATAAACTGTACTACAATCCAGCTTATGCCGGTGTCCGAGGAGGGCCGTCTCTGAAGGCAATGTATCGTCGTCAGTGGATCGGTTTTGAAGGCGCTCCAGAATCACGTTTGATCAGTTTTGATCTGCCTTTGTTTAATGATCGTGTGGGTTTTGGCGCTACGTTCCTAAGCCATGATCAGGGAATCACTGACAATTGGCAAGCAAACTTAGCTTACTCATACAGCATAAAACTAAGAGAGGATCTTTACCTCAGAACTGGTTTTCAAGGATCTATACGTTTCTATGGAATTGATTTTGATGATCCTGATTTTATCGTTTTAGAACAAGCTGATCCATCAATCATGGATGGTGTAGATACGGAGAACTATTTTGGAAACTTTGGATTTGGAGCTTATCTGACTTACAAAGAAAGTTTCTTTGGTATTTCTATCCCGAATTTCTATGCCAATGACATCAGCTTTAATTCTGACCAGATCGACCAATTTGCTCAGGAGTCCAGACACTTTTACGCAATGGCAGGAACTACTTTTGCTGTAAATGAAAAGATGAAATTACGCCCTTCCGTTTTAGCGAAGTATGTGAAAAATGCCCCTTTTGATATGGATGTTAACTTGAATCTGACGATTGATAATACAGTAACATTTGGTGTGTCATACCGTGCCGGAGGGGATACTGGAGCTGGAGAGTCAATTGATCTATTGGCTTTGTATCAATTGAATAAAATAGCGCTGGGACTTTCTTATGATATTACTTTATCAGAAATGAGGAATCATTCTTCTGGAAGTTTCGAGGCAATGATCAGATACGATTTCCATGCAAAGCGTGGAGATATGGCTAATCCAAGATTCTTCTTTTAAAGAGAATCAATTTAATTCCATAAGGTATAAATCAAAGCCATCGGCCCAGTAGTCCTTTTCAATTTTCTGTAAAGAGAAACCATTCTTTTCATAAAATTTAAAAGCATGCTGGCTGGTTCTAACAATAATCTTACAAGTTGGAGCAGTGGCTTTGATTTTACCAATTCTAAATTCCACTAAAGTTTTACCTAGACCTTCGCCTTGATGGTCTGGATGTATAATATCCCAGGAGATTCGAGCGATTCCTTTATTGTCGAACCAATTAAATCCTCCGCAGCCTAGAAGATTTCCTTCTTTCTTAATTACAAAATAATTATCAGCGTCTGTGGCTAGGTAGTCAATCAAATCGGCTTCTTCTTCAGATGCGAAATACTTTGGTGTATTTGATCGAAGGAGTTGTAAGACTTTTGTTAGATCATCGGGCAGGTAAGGGCAAATCATTTTATTATTTCTTTGAGATGGAAAAGAGTTGGGAACTTCTTAGGTTTTCATTTGTCAATACATGAATAATGTAATTTCCTGAGGATAAGTCGTTTAACGAAAGTTGAGTCTGTTTTTCATAGATTTCTTTTTGTAAAACAAGTTGCCCTAATGTAGAATAAATTTGAACAATTACACTACGCTCAACAGTCGTCTCTAGTTCCAGAAATAATATATCTTTTGCGGGGTTAGGATAGATTTTCCAATTCTCTGTAGATAATGGATTTATAGTTGATGTTATTTCTTCACAAGCATCCCCAATGCCATTACCATCCAAATCCTCTTGGTTTGTATTTGCATTCTCTGGACAATTATCACAAAGATCACCAATGCCATCAAGGTCTGTGTCTAACTGATTTATATTATTTACCAAAAGGCAATTGTCAATAGTGTCACAAATAAAATCTAAATCTTCATCATTGCAAGCCGAAGAACAAAATGTAAGTGTATTGTTATCGTTCCAACGATCTAACGCAGGTAGTGCGCCTGAGTTGAGCTCGTTTGGCATTCCAATGCTAGGGAAAGTCATCTGATGATAGAACGATGGGGTAGAGTCCAAATAACAAGAATGGTCATCTAAGATACTTGTACCCGTAGGTGTTATTTCTCCTCCGAGGTTATTCCCAACTTGGAAGTGATCGACTCCTTGGAGGAAATAGAAACCAGCAGCTCCAGGAGTTCCATTAGTAATTTCGTTCCCTAAAAAATTCTGAGTTGGCGAATTGTCAGCAGACATAACAATGCCATAAGATTCTAGTCGATTTCTGAAAAAGGTATTGAATGGGCCATTTGCACCGTGTGAATTATCTATGACTATTTGCTGACCGATATTTCCTTCGAATAGGTTGCCGTACACATAGTTACCATGACAAACTAAGTCACCAGCTGCATCAGATGGAAAGCTGGTCCCTGTCCAAAAGGGATCAGTGCTGTAATTATATGCAAAGACATTTCCGTTCGCTCCAGATTGTACAATCATAGCATGTCTAAGGTGTTCGAAAATATTATTCTCTGTAAGAATTTCATTTCCAGTAGACTGTATCATAAGGCCATAGGCTCTTCCTCCACCTCCATAGTCAAAGGCATGGTGGAAATAATTCCCTGTAAGAGTAATGTTAGAACTTGCCTTGATGTCAACATGAGCAAAATTACAGTTCGTGCTTTCTACGCCCTGAACCCAGCACTGAGCAGCATATTCAAAGTTTATATTGCTGGTGTGAAACGGATTCGTTTCGTCTAAGCGTTCAATCTTTAGACATTCGATTCCAACGTTCTTTCGCATGTTTAACTTTTGGACTTTTGGAGCATCGTCCAATTGATAATCTCTTCTTAACTCACTATTCAATAACAATACATTTCCGTCGACCTGAATGATTTGGACTATTTGACCAACAGAACCAATAGCCCAGTTAGAATGCACTAAATGACTATCGTTTTGAATCAATCGAATATAATCTCCAGGAATAAAACCACTAGCATTTTCTACACTTATGGACTGCTCACCTTTAGAAACATCTTCTGAAAGATTAGAGAATAAACTGGTATTTTCTCCATTCACGGAAATTAAATCATCAATCCCTTCAAGGTCAAATTTCAATAAAGTCAGATCAGATCCATCTCCGCGTATGACTACGCCATCAGGTAAATTAATTTGAGAACCAAAAAAATAAGTACCAGCAGGAAAGAAAATTACACCACCATTTGGTACAAGTGATTCTAGCGCTAGTAGAAATGCTGAACTGTTGTCAGTGACTCCATCAGCTATACCTCCAAAGTATTGGATGTTTAATGTTGTAGAAAACTCAGTAGGGATTTGTCCTCGAAAACCCGCTAGAGACCAATCGCAAGATCGTTCACTAGGTAGACTCTGTGCTTGGATAGAAAAATTTTGCACAAACATCAAAAGGCAGAGCAAGACAACATTCCTAAAAAAGGAAATTTTGCAAATTGGTGACATCAGTAGGTGTTAAAAAATTAATGGGCTTCAAGTCTGCTTTTGGGAGGGATCGGGTTTTAATTGAAATGAAAATTGAAATACAAATTACAATACCTTCATTATTTGATAAGGTGGTTTTATATTCCAACAGTAGTATTCATTTAATTAAATCCGTTGTTGAAGGGGCTAACTTACGAATTTTTATATCTATAATATAAAATCGATTGTCTTAGATTTGACTAAAGGCAAAGCTTATGCGAAGAGTCCTGAAGAGTAGCGTGAGATGCTGTATTTTTGTGACTTACTTGGTGATGGAAAATGGAGTTTTTATAGTTCAAGTAACAATCGTAAACGGCAAGTTCAAAGCCTTCAATTGCGAACCGATTTTAGTTTTAGTTTGAATTTGATCCTTGTTACTTGAATTCTATCTATCTACTTCGCCTTCAGCAAATTAATACTTACTGTTGCTAACTCAGAATTTGGAAACTTAGTAAAGTGTTTTTCTGAAGGGTATAATCCTGCTTCAGCGGCCATTTTATTGAAGACCTCAATTTCTACAATATATTGATCAGAGAATCCATGAGTGGCATCGTAAGCAGTAGCAGCAGTACGCCCTAGATTTTTTGAAGTAATGTTTGGAGAAATAGTATGCAACTCAATAACCAATAAACCAAATTTTTCTACATAAGGTGCCCATTTTTCAAAGTGCTCTCGTAGGTTATCTTCTACGACTGCATTTGGAATTCTACGACCTCTGAAAGCATAAGCACCTGTGGAATCACTCTTTCGATTTTGGATAAGCTGTGACGGCTCAGACCAAACTCTATTATGGTCTAAGAATGTACGAACGTTGAGCAAGTCACCCAATGCGATACCATAGTTTTCTGAAAGATCATCGGCTAGCAAATCGGGTCTACCGATGTCTCCCCAGATGAGTTTTGCCCAAATACCTGCCTGTACAATATTTGCGCGGGTAACTTTCAAGGCAGCTTGATTATAATCTGCACCGACTAAAAACAGAGGATGTTCTTCCAACATTGTTCCACGTAAAGTCCGAGTCGCAATGACTTCGTATAAGTGAATGAGAAAGGCACCATTGC
>JBGCDT010000421.1:0-17764 GCA_045105695.1 Saprospiraceae bacterium
CAGTCTTTTGCTTTTTAGCTGTGGTTCTTTTTGCCGTCGTTTTTTTGCTAGTTCCTTGTTTTGCCTTGGTTCGTTTTCCAGCTGCTGCATTCTTCGTTGTCGCTCTTTTTGTCGTAGTTTTTTTTGCAGTTGCTTCTTTAGCAGTGGTACGTTTAGTAGTAGTTGCTTTTTTAGCGGTAGCCTTTTTAGCAGTCGCTTTTTTAGTTACTGCTTTCTTAGCAGTAGCTCTTTTGGGTGTTGCTTTTTTAGCGGTTGCTTTTTTAGCAGTGGTTGATTTTTTAGCAACTGCTCTCTTCGCAGTTGTTGCTTTTTTAGCGGTAGCTTTTTTAGCAGTCGCTTTTTTAGCCTTTGCTGCTTTAGTAGCAGTTGATTTTTTTACAGCCATTGTAAAAGGTTTTGTTAATGAATGAATTTCGCAAGTAAAGTCAATTTCTATTCCACAATAATATTACAAAACAGAACTCGACATATACTAACTAACAATAATAGTTACGTAATAGAATTAATTTTGTTCAACGCAGTTTGAAACATTGTCTGCAGACGAGTTGAGATGTGCTGAACAGTATCTTTTCATAATGATGAATAACTAGAGTACTCGAATGAATTATGTTTTGTAAATGTTTTGTTAGAAATGTCAAAGTCTGAATCTGGGTTGTTTTTTTACTGACCAAAAACATGGTAACTAAATGCAATTGCCTTTTCCTTTATTGCGACAAGCACTATGAAATTTCTAATGAGTAAATAAATAGGCATAGGATGTTAGTTCTGAATGTTAGATTCAATAACAATGCAATTACATTTTGGTACTCTATAAACAGACAATAGCGAAATCTAAAACATAAAAAAAGCGACACCTGATTGTTACATCAGATGTCGCTTTCTGTTTTTGCGAAAAGCTAACTTATCTAATCAGCATCACATCACCTTCTTTCTTTTCTACAGTTACACCATCTGGTCGCAATAGCTCCAGTTTGTAAATGTAAGAATCCATTGGAGATGCTTTTCCTTTGTGTTGTCCGTTCCAACCATTTAATCCGTTTCCGTTGTTGTATACTCGGTTTCCGAAACGGTTATAAACCTGGAAAGTGATAATGGACATTGATCCTTTAATCAGTGGCGTAAAGAAATCGTTTTGTCCGTCTCCATTAGGAGTAAAGGCATTTGGCATAACCCAGATCGCAGGAACGATGTTTATTGGTTTGCGAATCAGTGTAGGACAACCTTCCGGTGATATTATTTCTAAATCCAAGTTGCCAATAGTTAAGGCCTGGAATAAAGCACTATTACCTGTACTAATTGTGGAATCAGCATAAACCCAGTCATAAGAAACAGGGTTTCCTTCTCCATCGTAAGAAACAGTAACAGCCTCACCTTCATTGAACCAACATTCACCAATGCTATCTATGAAGCTAGGTTCAAATGTTAGATTCATTTCATCTGCATCAATAGCAGAGGACACCTGCACATTAAAGGAGTCTTGTAGTGGTGTGTCTGGACAGTCATTATTATATGTAACATATATGGTCTGATTACCTAGTACAGCTGCAGAGAAATTGACTGAGCCATCAAAGGTGTTCTCAACAACCTGACCTGTACTCCAGGTAAAGGTTCCAAGATTATTAGAATTGGCTTCAAAGTTTACAAAGTCATTTTCACAAAGTGCCTGATCGCCAGGTATTGTCAGCGTACTCAATCCAGCTACATTAATCGTCACTGAATCAAATCGTGCAGGACACCATTCGTTTTCAATTTCTAGATAATAAGTAGTCGTAACATTAGGAGCCACCTCTGGCTGCTGTGCATTCGGATCGGGAGCGAGTGGACCTGCATCCGTACTCCATTGGTAAACGGCATTGTTCAACAATGGACCACCATTTAATACTATAGATTCTCCTTCACAAACTTGTGGAGGTTCAGGGAAGCTAAACGTTGGATCGGGTACACCAATCAAAACTACAGAAGCCATCACTGGACAACCTTCTACCTCTGCTTCTGCGGTCACGGTATTATTTCCTGAAAGGACTGTAATCACTGTGCTGAGACATTCGTCATCTCCACAACTTGAATCAGCCCCACTATCCGTTGTCCAAGTCCAACCATCGATCTGAGAAATTGTTGTCGACGCACTAACGGTAACTTCCTGGTTCGAACAAACTACCGTATCTGTCGGACTCATTATAATATCATTCGGATCAATAACATCAATAAATATGGTATTGGTTTCAGAACAGGCTCTGTTGGTCGTTACTCTGGTGTAAGTGAAACTTTCAACTGCTGAGAAGTTTAAATTATAATTTGTGGTATCAGAGTTTTGTCCAATCACCGGATTCCAGGAATGCATAATATCAGGGAAGTTCTCATCCACGTAAGTAGGGGAGACGAGGTTTACAACTTCTCCAAGACAGTAAACTGATCTTGCTGGAATAGCAGAGATGCCCATTTCTGGAAGTGAGTCAACTCTGATTTGAATGGAATCAGTAACGACACACTGACCGACCGTAAGGGTTGCAAAGTAAGTCGTGGTAACCACTGGTGTTGCCCAGGTATCAGGTCCTTCCAATGTACTCAAAGTTCCATTGTCAGGAGTCCACTCAATACCGACTCCGTTGGTACTGTTTGTTGTGGTTAACAATACAGAATCACCCAAGCAAAGCTCTAAGTAATCACCATTGTCAATTTCTATCTCAGCTGGCAATACGGTAACGTTTACTTCAAATGTATCTCTACAGAAATCATCTTGACTATTACTAATCAATTGATAAACGATGTCTTCTTGAGGAATGGCAACTGCTCCTGAAATATCTGTATCAGTGATGATGAAATCTTCAGGTGTCCAGTTGTAAATAGTAGTAGTTGTTTCTAAAGAATCCGCTAATTGTAATACAGACCCTTGACAAAGTAGTGTATCTGTCGTTGTTAGAATCGGAGGATCGTAAGCATTTACGTTTATAGTAATTTCATCAGTTACGGTGCATCCAGAAACAGTTACAGAAGCGGTATACGTTTGTGTGAAAGGAGGTTCTACAGTAACGTTCTGATCTGTGTCAGAGCTAATGAAATCATCTGGAGTCCAAAGCAAACCTGTATTATTTACATTATTTGCTGCTTGCAAACGAACACTGTCACCTGCGCAAATATTGATCGGATCTAAAGCTACAATTTCAACCGTTGGGTCAACAAACTGTAGGTATACAGAATCAACATCATTACAACCGGGCAATGCACTTACAGTACCCGTAACAGAAACCCATTGGCTTTGTGTAGGGCAAGCGATAGGAGCATCACTAGTAGGGTCATCGAAAACGCCAGGGAATTCAGAAACCCACTCGTAGGTTGCTGCTCCATTGACTTCCATTTGTATACAAGTACCGCTACATACAAAAGCGGTATCCACTCCTGCGAAAACTTCTACTAATGGTACATCGTGTAATTCTATTTCAATAATATTCAATTCTACATCTCCACAACCAAAGTTACTAGTCAATTGTATCGTAATGGTTTCAATACCTTCTGTCAAGGCATCAGTGAGTGGGATCAGTGGGTAGTTTAATTCAGTGATTCCAGCTGGTACTGTTATTTGAGCAGGTATATCTAAGGTGTAATCCACCCCTAGGGTAGCTGTTCCAGAAATGGTTACATCATAAGTTAAATCTTCAGCTTGAGGGTTTTCCAATGTAATGATGAGTTCGTCTTGTGTACCCGTACAGTCTTCAATTAGATAGTCAACACCTGATGCAAAGTTTACAGAGAGGTCAGGTACGTCTCCTTCTAGTTCACCGATGAAAACACCAGAGTCATAAATAAAGTCTCCTCCATCTGCAATCGCAAATTTGAGGTGGTAAGTTGTACAAGGAATAACAGGAAGAGTAGCGGTTAAGCTTTTCTTTACTCCTAGAAAATCAGAAGTCAAACCATCGTATTGTATTGCCTGGCCAGCTTCATTATATCTGTAGTATTCATAGTTCGTAAGGTTATTCACATCGTTGATGGTAACCGGAGTAGTGGTACCAGGAACAACAGCTATATTTTGTTGATCGTTTAATGCTGGATCTCCAACGATACCAGGTCCGGAAACCATAAGTGCAAAGGCATCATTCACTGTTCCATCTACGAATTCAGGATACTCTTCTGATCCGAAAACATATTCAAACTTCAATTGGTTAGTAGCAACAAATACATCTAACTCTACCACACAAGCATCATTTGTCGTAACTCCAGATAATTCATCCAAATCATCATCCCCATCTCCACCATTACTGAAACCTGCGCTGTTACTATCATCAGGACCTACTGCAATGTTAACTTGTCCTGTTGTTAAAAGGATACCCTTCTCTAAGCCTAAACCAGAGCCTTCAGCAGTAAAAGTACCATACTGACCACTGGCGCAATCTACATTAGTAATGGTTGCAAAACTTTGAGGAGTTGTAACGAAATCGGCTAACTCTTCATCAGTGGGATCAGCAGTTACATCAATAGGTACAACTGGCACACAAGCATCAGTGGTTGTAACCCATGAACCTGCAAAACCTTCAAAGACAACGGAACCATTCGTAACCATTTCTACGGTCATACAACCTGAAGAGGCTTGTGCGATATAACAAACACCTCCTCCTCCGTCGTCTCCAATTCCATTGTTTCCAATGTTTGAAATAATTGGAGAGTTGGTATCTGGACCGTCATAGAAAGTTATGTAGTCAGCATCTCCGAAGAAGCCTCCTAGTTCTAGATTGAAAAATTCCATACTAAAAATGATACAGCCATCAATTGCAGTTAGCTGATCTGGACAGATCGTAAATGACTCCGTGCTATTGTTTTCATAATCGCCATCTTCACCACCACAATCAAATAGGACTCCTTCACTTGCTACACTTAGATCATCACAAACGGTAAATTCAGGATCTTGCTCTCCAATACAAAGTTGAAATGTACCCCAATTTGGAGCAGCTGTCGGAGACCAGTCATTGATTCTTATAAAGTATTCTGTATTTGGATCTAGTCCGAATACATCGATGGAAATTATGTTTGATCCATCTTCTGCTTTACCACATTTCAATAAAGACAATTCGTCAACAAGACATTCTCCCCGAAAAACGGCGACCTGTGGATTTGACATAGGCGTACTACCACCTGGATCCGCAGATCCAGTAACAGTTACGTTAATATCTAACAAATCTGTACCTGTTGTGAACTTGAAAAAGACATCTCTGCCTGAGAAAGTAATGTCTCCACCATCGCAACCAGTTGGGAAATTGTTATCTCCAATATCCGTTTCTGTAGCGTCTACATTAGTATACCATACATCATCAGGACAAAAAGGGATGACTCCCAAGTCGATCAGGTTACCACAATCATCGTTCGAAGGTTGTGCAAACAAAGTGGTGAATGAAAATAGTAGTAAAAAAGGTAAAAGAATTTTTTTCATACCGTTAGCTTAAATTAAGTGAAGGTTGCTTGAATAAAGTTTGTTTATACACCAGAGACCTGTTGAAGTCAGATTCCGTTGCATAGTTCCTTTCCCTCAACAGAGGGGGATTGGCCAAAAATACACAACTTTATCAGATTTGCCAGCCATACTAGCCGTCAATGGTGTAAAATCTTTGCTATTCTGTGTCTTATTTGACCTTTGAGTTTGATAAACAATGGGTTAGGAGCAAATTAGTTAGCTAAATAGAGGAATCAACTAAAGAAATTTATCTCGTTGAATTTAGGCCTTATTGGTTGTTTATCAATTGATTACAGGTTTTTAAAAGAAAAATTTATTTAACTTTTTGTCGTTTGAAAGCTAGTGTTATTCGCTAGTTTCCTTGCATTCGGATAGGACCCTTTCGACGTCTGTGATTTTAGTAAAACCAGCGTCATTTCCCCAAGCATTACTGATGTAATTAATCACATTGGTAATCTGTACTTCATTTATCCCACTGATAGGCATCATTGGAATCTCGTAGGTTTTACCATTTACAACAATGGTATCTTGTAAACCATATCTAATAATGCAGGCGATTTGGTCATGATTGTCTAATAAATAATCAGACTTTGCCAGGGGAGGATACAAGCCTTTGAGCCCCTGTCCTTCTTCCATATGACAGGAAGCACAGTAAGCTTCGTAGATGCGTTTGCCCTGGTCATATGGATTGCTTTGACAGCAAAACAGAACAAGGCACATCCAAAGTAATAAACTGATTTTAACTTTCATTCAACAAGGTTTCTACATCTTTAATGAGTCGATCTACTTCCTCTGGATCAGTTCCGTTGCAGAAGGAACGAACCCTTCGATTTTCATCCACGAGAATAATGGTTGGACTATGATCAAATCCATCAGGAGCATCTGCGTCTTCTTTGGCTACGATGAAATACTCGTCTGCCATATCGTAGAGCTTTTCTTTATCACCCGTTACGAAGTGCCATTTGTCTGATTTGACACCAAGCTTATCTGCATACCATTTGAGGCGGTCAATGGTATCTCTTTTTGGATCGATGGTATGCGCTATTAATTTGACTCTATCCTCACTCTCAAATTCGTCATGAATACGCAACATCTGTTGAGCTACCTTAGGGCAAATCGTTTGACAAGAGATGAAGAAAAAATCGACTAGATAGATTTTATTGTTGAAGGTTTCATTGGTAATTATCTGACCGTCCTGATTGGTAAATTTGAAGTCAGAAATTTCGTGGTATTTGGTTTCTCCATCTATGACTTCCTTCTCTCCAAGTATTGGTAGTGGTTCCGCAGGAGGATTTTGACAGGAGTTTCCTAACAATACAATTACAAAAAGTAAAATAAAAATATGGCGATTTGGATAATTCATCTTTCAAGTTTTTATAAAATATAAGGCAACGATAGTAAGTATTTATTCTTTGGCCTCTTCGAACACTTTGGGGTTTAGAAATGTGGCGTAAATATCTTCCAAAAGAGGCAATTGAGAAATAGGAAGCAAACTGTAGCGTCTTGATAAGTTAAGAATCATAAATTTGCAATATTCTTACAACGCAAAATTAATATAAATCAGCTTAATAGCTGCTGTTTTCCAGCATATTATGACAGTAATATGGCGTGTTCAAATCCTATTTTAATATATTCTAAATATCAATTCATTAACCAAAACTTTTTAGATTTTTCTTTGTTCTTTTGCTACAACTGGTACGGAGGGATTTAAGCTAATATTCTAAAATACACGCCCAGAAAAATGATAAGAAAACGAGTCATAGTTTGGTTTAGACAAGACTTGCGGTTGCATGACAATGAGGCGCTTATTCATGCCATCCAAAGTGGCGAAGAGGTATACCCTGTTTTTATTTTTGATGAAAGAACATTCAAAGGGAGTACCCGTTTTGGATTCAAAAAAACAGGTGTCCATCGCGCACGGTTTACCATAGAAGCAGTCAGGGACTTAAAAGCTTCTTTACAAAAACTCGGAAGCGATCTCATCGTTCGAATCGGTAAACCAGAAGAAATACTTTTTGAAATAGCTGGACAGATCAAATCCAGTTGGGTTTTTTGTAATCGTGAACGAACAAATGAAGAGGTAGAAGTACAGGATACTTTGGAAAGAAATCTCTGGTCTATTGGACAGGAGATCATTTACTCCAGGGGCAAGATGTTGTATTATACTCAAGACCTTCCCTTCCCGGTCACCCATTGCCCAGACACCTTTACAACTTTTAGAAAAGAAGTAGAAAAGATAGTTCCTGTCAGAGAACCATTGCCAACACCCACAGCATTTCGCCCCCTTACAGCTGAAGTCGTTTCTGAGGAAATACCCACCTTAGAATCTTTGGGGCATGATGAGGAGAGTATTAATGAAGCTTTAACTACAGACAGCATCTACAAAGGTGGAGAAACAGAAGGCTTAGCTCGCTTACAATATTATCTCTGGGACAGCGATCTAATTGTCAAATATAAAAAGACAAGGAATGGATTATTAGGCAGTGATTACTCTTCCAAGTTCAGCCCTTGGCTGGCACTCGGTTGTCTGTCTCCAAAATACATCTACCACGAAATTAAAAAGTACGAAGAAGAGCGCACCAAGAATGATTCTACGTACTGGATGTTTTTTGAATTACTCTGGAGAGATTTCTTTCGCCTCGTTGGTAAGAAGTACGGAGACAAAATTTTTCTTAAAGGAGGTATTCACGGCAAAGTAAAGAACGATGTTCGCCATGACGAACAGCTCGTTAATTGCTGGATAGAAGGTAGAACCGGCGTCCCTTTTATAGACGCAAATATGCGCGAATTGGCCCTCACTGGTTTTATGTCTAACCGTGGTCGACAGAATGTTGCCAGCTTTTTCATTCATGATCTTAAATTAAATTGGCAAATTGGAGCTTCCTATTTTGAATCTATATTACTTGATTATGATTCAACCAGCAACTGGGGCAACTGGGCCTACCTTGCTGGCGTAGGAACAGACCCAAGGCCAGATCGCTATTTCAATATCCTCAAACAAGCACAACGGTATGACCCTAAAGGAGAATACGTAAAGCATTGGTTACCAGAGCTTGAAGACCTTCCAAACGCTAAGGTTCATCGTCCAGAGTCTCTTTCTAACAAAGAAATGATGGCGGCAAAATTCCAACTGGGCAATCACTATCCAAAAGCAATGGTCAGTATGAATCGTTGGGAGCGGTAGTGGCTTTGAGAAGTGGGTAGATGAGGTGGATAAGGCAGATAAGGTGGATGGGGTTCATCTACCTTTGTATCTCACTTACGTAAGAAAGAAAACCTTATCCACCTTATCTCCTAATCTACCCTATATCCCTTAATAGACTCATCCACTTTCCACAGCCTCACCCACCACCTTCAGATAAAACCTCTTAAAATTCTTTCCACCAGTAAATGTGTCTTTCGCGGTAACTTTCGTTAAAATATTATCTTCGGTTTTAAAAACGTTAGACAACTAAACACTTTTCATGCGCTGGTTATCCTTCCTTGTTCTTCTACTTACGACATATTCTTCCACGTTTGCTCAAAAAGCATTTCCTGTAAAAGTAAATCAGAAGTGGGGATTGATGAATCCTCAGGGACAGCTGATTCAGGAGCCTGCCTATGATGCTATTTCAGAATTCAAAGATTACGGGTATGCAGTCATGCAGCAAAACGGTAGGGTAGGGATCATTAATGATTTTGGAAAAGTAATCGTCCCTGCGAAATATGAAGATACAAAAGTGTTGGACGCTCGCCTCATTGCTGTCATGGATCAGTCCGAATGGATGGTCATTGACATTGACGGAAACACCGTGTTAGAAAAAGGCTACGAAAGTGTACACATCTGGGAAGGTCGTTTCCTTGGTTTTATGAAAGATCGTAAATGGGGTTTGGCAGATATCAATGGAAGAAAGATTTGTTCACCAAAATATGATGAACTTTCTTTGTTGAAAGACAATTATTTTCAAACCCGTTTGGGAAATAATTATGGACTAATTAACCTACAAGGAGATGTCATTCTAGAGCCTCTCTGCGATGCCGTTTCCATACACTCAGATTCTTTGTTTTTTTTCAAAGTTGGACGTAGCTGGGGGGCGGTTAATCGTTCTGGTCGAGAAGTGATACCCGCTAATTTTAGCCACTACAAAATAGTCTCAAGTGCCTTCATTTCTTTATATAGAAAAAAGGCTCCTGTTTTGTATTCGGTTGCAGCGGAACAAATTGTTACGGAATCTGGTTACGAAGCCTTTTATCCTTTTTCAGAACGTTTTGCTTTAGCCAAAAAAGATAGGACTCTGGCATTGGTTGATTGGCAAGGAGTAGTAGTGTTACCGCTTGGTTATGAGGAAATTAGTGCTTTTAATGAAGAAGGATTTCGAGTAAAGAAAAATAATAAATGGGGAATAGTAGATTACGAAAACACCTTGTTATTAAATTTTGACTTTGATTATATCGCTCCGCCTAAAGAACGTGTGTTTATTGTTAGAAAAAAAGGTTTATTGGGTTTGTTTAATGAAGATTTTGATGAAGTAATTCCTATTGAATTCAATAGACTTGAACCTGGTGATTTGCAAGCGAAAGCCTACAAAGGAGAAGGGATGAGTATCTACACCTATGATGAGAACGGAGTGCCGGAAGATGTCCAGGAATTTGATGATGCTTTTACCATTAATTTCAGTGGAGTAAAGAAACAAGCGCGTAGAAGTCTCCGACAATTTACTGGGAATAGAAATGATTTTGTTCTTCAAAATTTTGAATGGTTTTTTTCGTCTAGAGATGACCGTTGGGGGCTTCGTCGATTGGATGATGGCAGTGAACAAATTGCGCCAAGCTTTGACTGGATCAGTATAGAAAGAGAGTTGGGATTGACCATTGTCGGTCTTGAAAAATTCAGCTATTTCGATTTCGAACGAACTTCGTATCGCTTTGAAATGGTCTACGGAGTAGTCAATAATGAAGTAGGTTTGCTGGTCACGGAGATTTCACTTTGGGATATTCGATTGTCTGATTTTTATGAAAAAAATAGCAAAGTTGCCCGCTGTGTTTTTCAAGATGGAAGACATGGATTGATTAGCAGAAACCCCGTAGGTAAGATTGTGCAAAAAGGATATGCTTTCATTGGCGAATTCAATGACGGAGTTGCTCGCATGAGTAAGAAGGGGCGTATATCCGGAACGACCAAGCGAAAAGAATTACCGAAAGGTTTGGGCAACCTCAACACTTTTTTGGACTCCATCATGGCTCCAAGCAGCATGATGGACTATACCCTTTACGATCAGGAATTTCGCCGTGAGGCACAGCTGCTTTGTGAAAATTGTAGCTGGGGATATGTAGATACCACTGGAAGTGTTGTCGTCACTCCTCAATATGATCATGCCGAAGAGTTTACTAGTGAAGTGGGAATGGTAGAACTGGAAAACAAATGGGGCTTGGTAAATAAAGAAGGTAAAACGCTGATCCCCTGTGAGTTCGATGGAATTGGTTACTTAGAAAAGACAGAAAATAAAATCATCAGGATTCATAACAATAAACCAAAATATGGCCTCATAGACACACTGGGGCAAGTACGCGTAAATCTGGATTATGACAAACTAAGTGATTTCAAAGAAGGTCGAATAGCGGTAGAAAAAAACAACCGCTGGGGCTTTGTCAACAAAGAAGGCAGAGAGATCGTCCCTTGCCAATTCCGAAAAGTAAAAGATTTTAGCGAAGGCTTAGCTGCTGTAAAAGCAACTCGAAAATGGGGCTTCATTGACCAAAATGGAGACACGGCTATTGAATTCAATTTTCGCAGATTGGGCAATTTCAAAAATGGACTGGCTTGGGCATATACTTATAAAGGAGTTGGCTACATCAATCAAAAAGGAGAATTTGTTATTGATCCAAAATTCAATAAAGCGCATGACTTTGAAGGAGATATCGCTCGCGTTCAAGTCAAAGGAAAGTATGCATTGATTGATAAAACAGGAGCTTATGTTTTAAAACCAAAATACTCCAATATTGAAGCGTTCAATGAAGAGGGTCTGGCCATCGTTCGCTACGGAAACAACAATATAAAGTATGGCGTAATTAATCAAAGCGGGAAACTCATTACAGACAATCATTACAAATCCGTAGCTCCCTACAAAGAAGGTCGTGCAGCTGTAAAGTACAAAGGAAATTATGGTTTCATAGACACTTCTGGTAAGTTGATTATTGATAATGAATATTCTAAGGTTTCTGACTTTTGCGAAGGTCGCGCTGCTGTCCAGAAGGATGGTCAATGTGGGTATATTGATTTGTCCGGCAAATTGATTATCTCTATGGATTATTCCAAGTGCCTTGATTTTGATGAAGGAAAAGCAGTCGTTTACCAGGGGTATCAGCAGGGCGGAATCGTAGATACGCTAGGGAACTACATCATCGAACCAAGCATCAATCGACTACTTGATTTTAGTGACGGACGAGGCCTAGTGAGAGATAACCAAGCTCGCTTTTATTACATCACAGCTGGAGCGGATATGTCCGAAGGTTACTATCATCACGCAGGTAAATTTGAACATGGCGTGGCTGCTGTAAAGGATGGAGATCGCTGGGGAGTAATTAATCAGAGAGGCATCGAAATCGTCCGTCCAAAATATGATAAAATCGGCTCTTTCAAAGATGGCTATGCTAAGGTTCGCATCAAGCGATTCAATGGTTTAACGAACCTGGATGGTAATCTGATTATCCAACCAGAGTATGAATACATCACTTATGTCGGCGAAGGTTTGTTCCGAGTGGAGCAAGGAGATAAGGTTGGTTATTTCGATCAGAGTGGAGGTTGGGTTTGGGGGCTGAGGGAATGAATTAGTTTTGAATTTTGAAGAATAGTGCAAATGTCTGATTTTGTAATTCCCCTTTAGTTTAGAGACACCTAACTAGCTCTTTATCAGCGTTATGAGTTTCTAATTTTTTTATAAAGAACAACATAATCGTAAGTTTTAAATTAATATTCTGGTGATTATCTAATCATTTGAAACATAGTCGTAATTCGAAAAGCTGTTCAGATTATACTTTTGATTTGTTAGTACAATTTTATTAATCTAAAATTTGTGTATCATGAAAAAGTTAAATCTGTTAATCCTTCTACTTCTTATTTGCGTTAGTCAGACTTACGCTCAAATTGAAATCAAAACAAGTCCCCTTAATTTATTATTTGTAAGTAAGATTCCTGACCTGTATGTCGAGCATCCTGTATCGAAAAGAATAGGAATAGAATATGGAATAAGTCATGTTGATCATTGTATAGATTTTATTTATTGTAGCGTAGAAGAAAAAGGAATACGAGGATTGCTTGCCGCTAAGCATTACTTATTTGAAAAAAGACCTGAAGGTAATTTCTATCTAGGATTGTATGTCCGTCCTCAACAAGTCGAGTTAAAACCAAATGGGGTATTAATAGATATTGAGAATGAACTAACCGTCGGTACAGGCATTATGGCAGGGTATAAAGTAATCGGGAGAAGAGGATTTGTAATGGAAGCTTCTTTTGGAGCACATTCTTACGATATCATAAAGACTGGAGAAAGATATTCTGACAACCCATACGGTCCTCAATTCAGACTAATGATTGGTTACCGCTTCAACCGAAATAAAAACTAACTTTTCTGCCCTCACAAATGAAGCGAAAGTTAATGGTTGAAAGTCAAAGGTTAACAGCTGACAACTACGTTCAATCATTGAAAAAAATAAATACCTTTGCGCTGCAAAACCGAACCATTAAATCCAATAAAGCAGCATGAATTTCAACCTTACCAAACCCCTCTGTTTTTTCGACGTCGAAGCGACTGGACTGAACGTGATCAGAGACCGAATCATACAAATAGGAATCATCAAGTATTTTCCAGATAATAGAGAACCACAAGAACTCGAAATGTTAATCAACCCCGGCATTCCGATCTCTGAGGAGGCAATGGCTGTGCATGGGATTACGCCCAAGATGCTATCAAACAAACCGACCTTTCAACAGGTCGCCGGTGAGTTGTTTGAATTTATTGGGAATTCAGATTTGGCAGGTTACAATTCCAATCGTTTTGACATTCCGATTTTGATGGAAGAATTTGCTAGAGTAGGGAAGGAGTTCGATATGTCGAAACGAAGATCTATTGATGTACAGCGCATTTTTTATAAAATGGAACCACGTACCCTCAGTGCCGCTCTCAAATACTATTGTGATGAAGAAATTGAAAATGCGCATGATGCTATGGCAGATGTAAAAGCAACAATTTCCGTTCTTAAAGGGCAAATGAAACGCTATGAAGGAGTGACCTATAAAAATGGCGATGGTGATGAAATTATAGATCCTATCAAAAATGATGTACAGGCCATTCATGATTTTACCAATGACCTGAAAACCATAGACGCCACTCAGCGCTTGAGATACGATAACAACAAAGAAATCGTTTTTAACTTTGGAAAATACAACGGACAATCTGTTGCTACAGTAATTGCAAAAGACAAGCAATACTACCACTGGATTCTCAACAAAGAATTTTCCTCACAGGTAAAACAAATCGTAAAGAAAATTATGGCTGAAAATGAGCGGACGGATAAATAACCTATTTATTGGAAAGTGGATTCTTTTGCTCTGTTGTATACTGAGTATCATTTCCTGTAAAGAGGATAAAGAAGGTTGTAAAGATATTACAGCTAGCAACTGGGATGCTTCGGCCGATAAGTCCTGTGAAGATTGCTGCACCTTCCCTTCATTAAAGTTTGAATGGACGCATGTCTACGCTGATACGAGCTTTAGTTATGGTGATCCCCTTACAGATGAATTCGATAATGTTTATACCATCACTTCTATTCGGTATTATCTTTCTAACATTAGTTTTACAACAAATGGAGAAGAGTATTTGGTGACAGATAGTATAACAGCTAGTGTATATGCCGATACTGGTTTTGTAGAACAGGAAGTCAGAGACGATGTATTATTTGTTACTCAAGGAACTTCCACAAGCACTGTAGGTGATTTTCGTTCAAACGGACAATTTTTAGATTCACTTACTTTAAGTATCGGAGTCGTTCAGCCACTCAATAGTGTTGGTCCAGGTTCTGTTCCGAACACCCACCCTTTGGCTCCCAAAGCGGATAGCATGTATTGGGATGTGACCAGAGGTTATATTTTTCAACGAATTAAAATTGTACCCGATACTGCCATGACAGATACGCTGTTATTGGAAATCGGAGGTGATGCTGTCGTACAAACGACGACCTTACCCTATGGTCAATCCACGGTCTCTGGTTTTGATCTGAGTGTTCCGCTGAAAATAGACTACAAGTGTTGGTTTGAGGGCATAAATTTTGCGGAAGCTACAGAGGAAGAAATGGAAGCTCAAATTGTCACTAACCTTGCAAAAGGCTTTTCCGTCTCTGAATAAATTAAATACAGACATTAATTTTGTCTTAGGCAATCAACAATTCAAATACTGATTCGTTATAAGGGTCAACCAAACATTTCAATTCGATGAAAAAAATAATTCAATTCGCTACAGTAATATGTGTACTCATCATAAGCTCTTGTACAGGAGATGATGCATTCGAGGATACGGTTACGACTACCGTAGATATGAATGTTGTTGCTGAATTTGGCGGAGAGCCACTTCAGATGCAAAAAGAATACACGCTCTGCGATGGCAAAAAAGTGATATTTACAGAAGTCAATTTATACCTTTCTGATATCGTTTTGCTAAACGAAACAGATCCTGAAACTCCAGTAACAGAGCTAAAGGAAATTGAGTACGTTGAGCTATCAGTAACCGATGCTTCAGAAGCAGCGGCTGGCCAATTACTCAAATATGAAAACGTTCCAGTCGGAACTTATAATGGAGTACAAATGGGGCTAGGTGTGATTGCCGACCTCAATAGAACAAAGCCAGAAGATTATGGCTCTTCTAGCCCTTTGGCTAAAAACAGCCATTACTGGGCAATGACGAACTCCTACATTTTTGCAAAAATAACGGGCTATGTTGATATGGATGGCGATGGCGAAATCGTACAAGGAGGAGCAAACACGGAAGGTTTTACTTATCACATTGGTTCTGATCCCACTTATACTGAAGCACAAGTTCTGAAGCCAATCGCACTGATAGAAGCGCAAGATGCAACGTTCAAATTGATATTTGAATTCAGTTCTGTTTTCGAAACGTCAAGTGATGTATTCGACGGAGATACAGATGATGATTGCCTGGATGTTGCGACTTACAGATCAGCACATACAGATGACTTGGAGTTAGGAACAGGTATGATGAAGAACCTAGCAAACTCTGTTGAGATTGATTTATAAATCATTTTCATAAAAAATTAAAATGGCTGATTATTCTCATTGGATGATCAGCCATTTTTCGTTATTGTTATCTTTGAAAAGGGAAACCGGGTGTATAGAAGTGCAGGGGTATAAAGTGGATAGGGAGATAGGGTGGCTAAGAGGTCCTTCTTACGTAATCTGATTATAAGATATAACGAACCTGATCTACCGCAACCAGCTCATCCACCCATAAATAAATGATAAAGGCCCATTATTTTTAAGAAATGAATAAAATTAAGCTCATTCTGTTGTTGGGAATATTATGCTTTGTATTTGCTTGTCAGCTAAACGAGGGACGAAATACGTTGCTAGAGATACCCTACGCGCCAAGTCCATTCGATATCAAAGTTCCCAAGGGATTTCCACAGATGGAGACACCTGAGGACAATCCTACCACAGAGGAAGGGATCGCGCTGGGCCGTAATCTATTCTACGATCCAATCCTTTCTGTAGACAGCAGTATTGCTTGTAGCTTTTGCCATTTGCCAGAATTTAGCTTTACAGATCGTCATGCGAAAAGCCGTGGTGTAAAAGGAACCGTAGTCAAGCGCAGCAGTCCTTCTCTAATAAATGTCGGCTTACTTAGGAATGGTTTCTTTTGGGACGGACGCGTACATTCGCTGGAAGAACAGGCACTTTTGCCAGTTGAAGATTCTTTAGAAATGCAAGCCACCTGGCCAATGATCGAAGAACGTTTGCGAAAGCATGATGGCTATCCTGTACAATTTAGAAAAGCCTTTGGAATTTCCGATACCAGCGAATTAAAAAAAGAATTGGTGGTCAAAGCCATCTCCCAATTCGAGCGCACCTTACTCAGCAGCGGCAACTCTAAATACAACAGAGTGATGAATGGCTTAGACACTTTTACCGTAGACGAAGCAATGGGTTACGACATCTTCTTCGATGTCACTCCTGGCATCAGCGACGGAGAATGCGGCAACTGCCACAACGCGCCCCTCTTCACAGATCATACTTTTGCTAACAATGGTATTACATACGCCAAAACGCTAGATGATTTTCCAGACAAGGGCCTAGGCGCGATCTCCGGCGACAAATACGACAATGGAAAATTTAAAATCCCCACGCTTTATAACATTGCTCTTACATCTCCCTATATGCACGATGGTCGCTTCCGAACATTGGAACAAGTCATTGATCATTACAACAGTGGTGGCCATGCTTCTCCGACGGTAAATACGCTCATACATCCTTTGGGTTTTTCGGAGGAAGATAAGCGGCAGCTGATTTCGTTTCTGCATACGTTGACGGATACGGTGTTTACGGAGGATGTGGATTTGGGAGATCCGTTTTAGGTTGGGGAAGGAGTACTTTTGAGGTTATTGTAACTGCCAGAGGCAGAGGAGATGGTTATCACGGCCTTTTAAATGCCGCGCTAGCGGGGGTACATTATTTAGAGCAGAGGCGTAGAGATAAGATTATAAAATCATTATATTAGAATTATATGTTAACTACATTTTTGAATTATAACTATTATTACTTTTCAAAGAAAAGAAAAGAATCAGAATTTATTTCGTGGTTGTTTACTATAGGCATAGTTTCGATGGGCTTTGCATTTAATATCGCAACCGTTCTTTTTATTGTAGTTGTATATTATAGGCCTTCCTCTGAAATTAAGAACCCCGGATATCTTTTGATAGGTTTACCATGGTTAATTTTTTTTGTTTCTCTTTATTTTAATAGTAAGTTGAAAGAAACTGCTAAGAAAGATATCAATCCGAGGGTATTTAAACGTAATAGGATTGCATATTGGGTATATTATATTATAACTATAATTTTGTACTCGTATGCTATTAGTTTTTACAGCTCTAATGTTTTTTAACCTGGTTATAACACCCGGCTCGCACACCCCTTATAAATAAAACAACCAAGGCTAGCGCGACTCTTGCAGAGTCGTGCTTCCTAGCAATCATCCGATTGTGTTGTATTCGGATAAGGTGATTGTTCAGAAGTTGGATTATATTCATCGGAATCCGGTACGTGCAGGTATTGTTGAG
>JBGCDT010000422.1:0-53597 GCA_045105695.1 Saprospiraceae bacterium
GCTAATCCAAAGTTAGAAACCACAGAAAAACGTGCACCTGCACTGTAAGAGAATAACTGTGATTCTGTCGCTAGGCGATTGTCCGCAAAACCACTTGCGTCTGTATTCTTTGCTTCCAAGCTTTTGAACACCACATCTGGCGACAAGTAAGCATCTGCGTAAAAATAGAGTTTCAACCATTTTCCGAAAGTAGCACACTTAGGATCTTGTAAGAAGCCATCCCAATCCATTTCCTTTTCGGAGTCAGACATTATTGAAGGCAGCATTTTCGATTCTAAATCTAGTGGACTCAGCAAAAGCGCATTCTTATTCAACGACTTCGTCTCCGCCATTGCAATGGGTTCAATTGCTTCTCCTTTTTCTATATATACCTCAGCAATAGGTTGAGCTGTTTCCGTAGTTGTACTTTCTTTTACGGGCAGAAGATCAGCTTCTACTGGAGGTGTTGCTTTTTTTGTTGTCGTTGTATTATTTTCTACTTTCTTAGGAATACCAAGTACAGATTTTTCTGTTTTTAGAATGGCCTCTTCTTCTGATTTAGTTGTTGTATTTGAAATCGTTGTACCAGTATTAGATTCTGTTTCTGAGGTAACCGCTACATTCGCGATCCCCTTTTCATTTTTATTTTCACTTAAATTTTCATTAGAAGGAGTTCCATCGAAGTCAGCAACTACTGATAGTGCTACCTTTTCAGAATCAGAATGCCTATGTTGTTCTGTGCCGGTGGTCGTCTCCTCAGTATTTATAATAGTGTTTACATTTGTCTGGTCATCAGACATCATGTAAAACCCTGTTGCCAACAAAAGGGCAAGACCTAGAAAGCCACCAGCAATCCACCAAAGACCACGAGAGTCTTTTTTCTCCGTCGGGAGTTCTGCTTCGATCGCGTCCCAGAGGTGTACTGGGTTAGCAGAAGCATGGTTTTTCAGCTTCTTGCGAATGATACGATCTGTTGACTGCTCATTTTTCATGCAGATATTTTATTTCTTTTGATTAACATTTCTTGTAACATACGCCGGGCTTTCACCAACTGCGATCTCGAAGTGCTTTCTTTTACTTGTAGCATTTCTGCGATCTCTTTATGACTATAGCCTTCTACGACATAGAGGTTGAAAACAACTCGGTAGCCGTCCGGCAACTGTCCAATTAGATTCATCAATTCCTCCTCTCCTAGATTGGCAACCGCTTTCGGTTCCATCGATCCTTCCTGATAAGATTCCAGACCGATTTGCTCTTTCTGTACAGAGCTTTTCTTATAGTTTTTCAAAGCTGTATTCACCACAATTCTACGCACCCAACCTTCAAAAGATCCTTCGAATTTAAACTTCTCGATATTTTTGAAAACCTTGATTAGTGCATCTTGCAAAATATCTTCAGCTTCCATTTCATGACGAGTATATCTGCGACAGACGCTCAGCATAAGGCCTGAGTATCGGTCGAACAATGCCCGTTGGCACTGCCGATCGTTTCGGATACAGCCTTTTATGATTTCCAGTTCAGTCACAGAATCTGTTTTTGATACTCGTATTGTCTGCCTTGCTCCTAGGCTGTTTTGACGAAAGACTCCTTCGATACTTAATTGCAATTGCATAGTGCAAAATTTTTCAGTTTACAGTAGAGAAAAAATCTGCTTTCTAGCGCAATTGACTTACAAAGTTACTTTGCCGAGCGATAGAAAGTTAATAATAAATACGCAGTTTGGCAGCATCAAAACACTAAAAACATCATTCTAATCTCTCCTTTTCGCTGAATACAGACAATTGATTATCACTTGTTTAAATATGTTATCAACATCTCTACACCCTTTTCCACATAGTTATTAACAATTTGGCTTTGTAAATAAAGCCTGAAAATCAGTTTTGAAGCTCTCCATCTGAAAACCTTGATTAGTGATTAGGAGTCGCTGCAGCAAATGTGCTAAGTTTAAATAGGTGCAGAAGTCGCAGCGACTCTTATAATCAAAGAGTTTCCTTACTCTCTTGAAGGCTCGTCAAAGCTTCTGAATCACTGATTTTTTTTGGAAGTTGAGGTGATTCTGTATTAGGTAGACCCCGGAGGTTTGAAATGTGCTGTCTGAGGATTATATTTTTTTAGATTTTGAATGAAGTGTTTCTTGGCAGTTCAAGTATCAGGAAGCAAATTCAAACTCGTTTGATCCTGATAAAATCATGTCCTCAGGATTTAAGCTTTTGGTGATGACAAGCATAGAACTCTATGTACCAAGCCCATTTTAATTTAAGATTGATAGTTGAACTTAAGGTCTCCACCTTCTTTTCTACCACCCTAAAAGAGATCTACAATTCCAAAATTTGGCAATCGTTTTTCTAATAAAATTTTATTTGGAAATCTTAGCCACACAGTATGAAGGACTTAGGCAAAATCACCTAAATTAATTCAACAAAACCAATCGTTCAAGCAGAAAAAACAAATTAAGATTTTCATCATTTAATTTCTTAATTAGTATTTTTCTTTGTTAGATTTGTGAAGCACCGCTCCCAAACTGACGGTTTTTTGAAGTGCAAAAACATCTATGAGAAGTATTTTTTAACTATCAAAACTACACGAAACATTATGGTTAAACTCGTACGATACTCTGATGAAGACCTCCAGGAATTCAAAACCCTGATTAATGACAAATTAGAGAAAGCAAGAACAGAACTAAAGTACCTCTATGATCAAATGGTAGGGGCAGAAAGCAACGGAGACACCTCTTCTAGCGGCGACTATTTCGATTATAGTTCTAGACATGTAGAACTGGAATTGCTTACTAAAATGGCCAGTCGCCAACGTCTCTTCATCCGAAATTTGGAAAACGCTTTACTGCGTATTAAAAACAAGACTTACGGTATTTGCTCCATCACTGGAAAGCTCATTCGTAAAGAACGTTTACTACTCGTTCCGCACGCTACCAAAAGCGTAGCTGGAAAAGGAACAGCTCCTGACGCTAAAAGAAACAGATCTTCTATGAATTCAGGACCTTCCAGTAGAAGAGCCAGCTAATTACAATTCAGCTACTTGGTGCTTGAAATGCTCTAAAAAATCAGTATTTTCGCCAAATGTTAAATCGTAAATTTTCTAACTCAATAGGATCATCTTTCTTAGGAAGATGATCCTATTGTATTTTGGAATCTTTGCTAAATCTAATTTTAAGTATGACACTGAAAATAATTTAGTCCAAAAGACACTGAAGCTTTTAGCTAAATTATTTTTTGCTGTCGCTAAATCAAACTACGATGAAAAAGTTATTCGCCCTGGTACTCTGCCTGAGTATCTTCGCCACTTCACAAGCACAGCAATTAAAAGAACTCAGCCTCTCCGATGCCATATTAAAACAAAGATCTAGTCTTGCCCCTGAACGGATTGCTAATTTGCAATGGATGTCCAAGACAGAAAACATCACGCATCTTTCTGCTGATCGAAGTGAGATTATCCAAAAAAGTAAAGACGGAAAGAAATCTGAAACCATAGCCACACTAACGGAACTGAACGGCGCATTCGAACTTGCCATGAAAAGAATCCCAGGCATCACTTGGATGAACGCAAACGAATTCTATTTCAGTTACAGCGGAGGTTTTTATAGTTATAACATTGCAAGTCGAAAAGGAAGCACTTTGTTAGAGTTGCCTAAGAAAGCAGCAAATATTGATTTCAACAAAACGAATAAAAAAGCAGCTTTCACAGTCAATAATAATCTTTACGTTGCTTCGAAAAGCAATAAGCAAAAAGCAATTTTTACTAGCGATGATCCCAATATTGTAACAGGTCAAGCGATCGCTCGCTATGAGTTTGGAATATCAAAAGGAACCTTCTGGTCACCTCAGGGCAACCTTCTTGCTTATTATCAAAAGGATGAAACAGATGTTGCTGATTATCCAATCCTTGATATCACGACAACTCCAGGTTCTTTACGTAATGTAAAATATCCAATGGCTGGTCAGAAAAGCGAGTATGGAAAAGTAGGTGTCTACAATATGGTAACGAATAAAAACATCTTCCTAGAGGTAGATGGCCCGAAAGATCAATACCTCACAAATTTGTCGTGGAGTCCAGATGAGCAAACTGTTTTCGTAGCTGTTGTCAATAGAGATCAAAACCACATGTGGCTCAATGCTTATGACTCTAACACTGGAAAATTCATCAAAACACTTTTTGAAGAAACTCATCCTAAATATGTAGAACCCGAAAATCCAGTTTGGTTCTTGCCAGATAGTAATAATGAATTTTTATGGCTAAGTGAGCGGGACGGATTCATGCATGTTTACCATTACAATACAGATGGAAAACTATTGAATCAATTGACCAAAGGAGATTATGTGGTCACTAAAATTCTGGGCCTTAGCCATAGTCGAAAAAAACTAATCATTGAAGGAACGGACGAAAGTGGATTGAACAAATACGCTTATTCCATTAATATTAAAAATGGAAAACGTAAGAAGCTTTCTAAGAAAAGTGGTGTGCATAGTTATAAATTGGATGACAGTGGTGCATTTCTAGTAGATCAATACTCTAGTCTAAAAACACCCTTTGTAGTTGATGTTATCAACACCAGAGGAAAGCATGTAAGTACATTGTTAGCAAGTACAGATCCTTTAGCGGGATATCAAGTTGGTAAAACCGAATTGGTAGAATTACAAACTAAAGACGGGACGCCACTTCATGCTAGAATAATCAAACCTTCGAATTTTGACAGCCGCAAAAAATACCCGGTTCTCGTTTATGTCTACGGTGGACCGCATGCTCAGATGGTTAGCAATAGAAGGTTGGCGGGTGCTCCGCTTTGGATGCATTACATGGCTCAAAAGGGCTACATCATTTTCACCCTCGATGGAAGAGGCTCTGCAAACAGAGGTTTCAACTTCGAGAATGTCATCCACAGAGACTTAGGAAACTTTGAGGTGAAAGACCAGATGACTGGGGTTGACTATTTGAAGTCTCTACCCTTCGTAGATGCTGATCGGATGGCTGTTCACGGCTGGAGCTACGGCGGATTTATGACAACGACGATGATGCTCAAAACTCCTGATGTGTTCAAAGCAGGTATTGCGGGTGGCCCAGTAACTAACTGGGAATACTATGAAGCAATGTACGGAGAACGTTACATGGATCGCCCTGAGGAAAACCCTGAAGGTTACAAACAAGCTAACCTTATGAATCACGCAAGTAAGCTAAAGGGAGACTTACTCCTCATTCACGGAACGGTAGACGACGTTGTTGTCATGCAACATAACTTAGCACTGGTTCAAAAATTTGTTGAAGAAGGTATTCAAATCGATTTCTTTCCTTATCCAATGCATCCGCATAATGTGCGCGGGAAGGATAGAATTCATTTGATGGAAAAGGTCTTAAATTATGTGGAGGAGAAGTTGAAATAGTTTTGAGGGGTGAGAAGAAAGGGTTGAAGAGGGTGAGAGGTAGAAGAGGGTCTGCCCAGAAGGCGTAGTGTAACGTAGTCCTTCTGGGCTTGCTCGTTAAGATTCAGTTCTATTTGTTTTATTTTTTTGAAGATTTTAAATTATAAGAATATGGCTGAAAGAATCGACGTCGAAGATGCAGAATATAAGGGCGTTGATTATACCTTAGTTCAACTGCCTAATGGTAATTACGAGAACTGTGTTTTCAAAGATTGCAACTTTTCTAACAGTAGTCTTACAGAAGTTGTCTTTGTAGATTGTGAATTTGAAGATTGTGAAATGAGTTTGCTGAAGGTTGATAACACGGCCTTTAGAAACGTAACATTTACACGCTGCAAAATGCTGGGGACTCATTTTGAAAACGTCAATAGTTTGATGCTAAACTTGGCCTTTGAAGATTGCCAGCTAAACCTTTGCTCTTTTTATCAATTAGATCTAAAAGAGACGATTTTCAAGAATTGCAATTTGGAGGAAGTTGATTTTACAGAGACCAATCTTAGTGGAGCAGTGCTTGAAGGTTGCAATTTGAGCGGAGCTATTTTTGAACATACGAATCTGGATAAAGCTGACCTTAGCAGTGCTTTGAATTATACGATTGATCCTGAGGTGAATCGAATTAGGAAGGCTAAGTTTTCTATGACTGGGATTTTAGGACTATTAGGAAAGTATGATATTGAGGTGGAATAGTAATTAATTTAGAATCTTCTCAAGTCATACTTAAGCTTACCAATAAACATCATTCAAAAATCAAAGCTAATGAACAAACTATTTCTCTTTCTTATGTTATTCATAGCATTTAATATTCAAAAAGGGCACTCCTGCTCCTGTGCGATTCCAAATGATTTATCAACTGAGTTGAATCTTTATAATCAGATTTTTCTTGGAAAAGTATTACGTATTGATACGCTCAATGATAAAAAATTTCCATCTGTAGAATATCATTTTGAAGTTCGCAAAAGATGGAAAGGAATTCTAAAGGAGCAAGTGAATATTTATTCTGGATTTGGGGATGGTGGTGATTGTGGATTTGTATTCACAAAGGGAAAGACATATATCGTTTATGCAACAGAGAATGAGACTAATCAATGTACAAGAAATTCGCTTATTGAAGAATCGTTTGACGAGAGGTTATTAAACAATATTTTTCGAGGGCATATAATAGACGTCGAATACGATCTATACGACAAAACAAAAATCTATAACAGATTAAGACTGGTTCAAACAAGTTCTACTAAGCAGAGGCTAGTTGTTATGAAGGATTACAAATATATTTCTAAACCAGAATTCTATAAACTACACCCTGTTTATAGTACCTATAATTCAGCGTTAATAGAATTAACTCCTAAAGAAAAAAGTAAACTGGGGGATTGTATAGACTTAATATATGCAACGGGTTACCAAAGTAAAAAGTGGAAAAGACGAAAAACAATTCGAAGGCTTAAAAGGTGTAAAGTATGTGCAAAAGAAAACTAACAATTATAACCTAACTCACCCTCCTCCCCTTCCATTCATACCGTTTCACCAAATTCCCCATAGTTCCAATTCCTACGATATATAGAATGTGCATCAGCTGAGCAATCCCAAAAGACTTCATCAAATCACCTCGGTCAAAAAAGCCAGTCATATTATACAGCAAAATAAAATCTACAAAAGCCTTAGTCAGTACTTGTAGAACCAGTACTACCCAAGCCGCTCCGAAAAAGGGAAGTAGAAAAATGTTTATCAATAGGCTGAGGCAGAAAAGATAAACGATAGCGAGCTGAAGAGTCACTCCTTTTTGTGGATAAGCTGACGACTTGGAAGCCCACCGGATACGCTGCTGCACAAAGCTTTTCAGTGTGCTTTGCGCTTTTGTGAAAACAGTTGCCTTTTCATTTTTCAGAAAATAAATTTGCCCTGGATAAACCGCTGCAATCTTTTGCATCAACAGCATATCGTCACCAGAGGCTAGGTGATCTATGCCTTCAAAACCATTTACTTCTTTGAATACTTTTTTTGTGTAAGCAATGTTAGCGCCGTTGCCCATGAGCATATATCCTTTGCTGATGCCCGCTCCGGTGATGCCCATCATACCGCAAAAGTCCAAGGATTGAAATTTTTCTAACAAGGTGTTTTCATCAGTCATAGCAACTGGGCCGGCAATCATTTTTGCATCATGCTTTTCATAAAAAGCAACGATGAGCGATAGCCATGAAGAACCCATGAAGCAATCTGCATCTGTAGTAACAATCAGCTCTCCCTTCGCTTTTTCGATTCCTATTTTTAAGGCTAGTTTTTTAAATGCTTGCTGTGGCAACTCTGGAAAGTCGGCTAGTCTTATGACATGAATCCGTTTGTCCTCTATCGCCTCTGCTAACGCAGCGGTATCATCTTCTGAGTGATCATCAATGACGATGATTTCAAAAAAGGATTTGTCGTAATCTTGTTTTAGAATAGAATGAATGCAGCGTTCTATATTAGCTGCTTCGTTTCGAGCAGGAACAAGTATACTGACTTTAGTTTTGGCAGTAGCAGTATACTGACTCTCCGCTTTGAAGATAGAAATCGCTTGCCAATCAACGAAGTAGCGGATCATCAGTCCTGCGTAGCCAAAGGTAAGCAGTATAGAAAAGAGAAAATAAACGATCAAAGCCTATTGGAAAAATTGATCGTACTCACTGTCGTCATTTTTTCTAGGGCGGGTCTTTATCTCTGGCTTTGGTGCATTTAAATCCAGTGGCTTTTCTTCAGATAAATCCTCGTACTCAACTTCACTTGGATCTGTCTCCACTTCTTCGAAATCTGCATATCGTTTGCGACTCTTTTCTTCGAAGTCTGATTGTACGCCTTGCAGTTTCTTAGAAAGGAATGCTTTCATCAGTAAATAACCGGCGATGATTGGATAGCCAAAAACCATTAGCAAAATGGCTCCGAGCCCTAGTAAGAAATTCGTACGCAAGGTGTTCACCAACCATTTTCCATAATTGACAACCACCCGATGATCAATTACCAATGCGGCAATCAACATGACTGGCGTCAGAAAACTTAGAATTTGAAATATCCCCGTAGCGAGGTAATACAAGCCGATAAATATAGCGACTAAGAAAACGATGCTTAATATAGAATTGAAAGGATTAACATCTACTCTGCGGTATCCCATGGTTTATTTTTTACTGTTTTAATGAAGTGATCTTAACAGAAAAGACTCACTTAAATTTGGAACAGCTAAAATAGGCATTTGTTCGTAAAGGAAGAAAGGGCTTAGACTAAATGCTGGGTTTTGGGGATCAGGTGGAGGAATAATAGACCCTTAAAAAACAAATGATCACTCATCCAACAGCAACGTCTACTCTTCCTTATCCTTACCAAAGACAAAATTCAATCCCACCCGAGCATTCACATTGTTGCTGTCATAAGGTTGAAAAGCGACAGCGATATTATCTGTCATGGCATAAAATTGTACGGGCCCTAAACGAGTGATCAGGCTTAATCCGATGTTAAAATACGAATCATTCCGAACATTATAACTAGCGCCAAAAGAAAGATTTTTATTCAGCGCGTAGCTGCCGCCAATTCCATAGGCGTGGAATAGCTGATCTCTGTAAGATTCTCCGTTGTAGGTTGCAGCTACTGTGAGTTTGTCACTAACTTTATAATTGGCATTCAGATAATATCGAGCGGGTAGATCTGTGCTGTAGCTTTCCTCTGTTTTTTCAAAACTAAAAATGTTTTCTACGGTATCTATCGCAGAACTAATCGAAACGGAATCGCCAGTCAATGCGCCTTTGAGGTCTAAACCTTCAAAAGTGCTTTCGCCTTTGCTGTTGTAATTTATGACATCTTTTCGCCAGTTGATTTTTCCAATATCTAAAACGCTGGCTCCTACCTGAAGGCGATCTGAAATCTGATAAGTCAAACCGACATCGAAAGCGAAACCAGTATTCCCAGTTTGGAAATTTTCAAATTGAAAAATTTCATCCCAGCCGTATTCTTCTCCAAAACCAGACAGAGAATCAAAGAAAAGAACTTCGTCAAAGGTTGCGGTATTGATTTGGTAATCGGTACTCAGTGTTAATTGGTAAATATCAGGATCAGTATATAAGGTTAAGTCTGAGTTGGTCACGGAGACATCTCCGATTCCTAACAATGCTTTCCCGTTGACACCAATACTGAGTTTACCAAAAGTAAAAGCAGCTCCAAGACCTATTTCATTATAAGCAAAAGTGTGCTGATCTGGCCCGAAGGCTACGTCCTGTCCAATGTACTGGCTGTTGCCTTGCAGAAATAACTTAGGCAATGTTTCAGGGTATCGGAGGTAGTTCACTGATCTTGCCGCATGATGTAGACTAAAAGCTAAGTTTTCATTTAGTCGAAAGGCAGCTCTGAAAGTTTCTAACTCCAGATGGAGTCGCAATGTGTTTTCTTCATCCAGGTTTTTCAATAATACATCTGAGCGAATGGCTATGGTAGAATCATCTTCTTCTCGGAGTATATCTCCTACGCCGCCTACGTTATGTGAGTAACTTCCAAAGACACCAGGCACCCCTATAACAAATCTTTCTGCAGGTAACTGAGCAGGATTTATTTTTGCATTTTGTAAAAGGCCGGGCATGAGCGCAGGCCCTGTTTCGTTTTGCGCAAAAACAGAATGAGCCACAAAACAGGCAACAACGAAGGGCAATATTTTTTTAAACATCAGAAATTTAAAGTTTGTAAGACTACTGTTATAAATCTAATTCAGCACAAGTCGTGTACACATTGTTATTCACGAACACCCACCTTCATCCCAATACGAATTCTGACCTCATCGTCTTGATAAACTTTTACAGATTGGCTACCATTTTCGAAAGTTGAAAATTGCGCACTCATGAATAATTTAGTCGCATTTCGGATATTATCATATCTCTCTTCGTCAAAAGTACTGAAGGTTATTTTTTCTATAAAATCAATTGGGTCACCCTCAACATCCACAGGTGCGGCCGCCATCACGACAGGATCATCAATAAACATGGAATCCAGAACTTGATTACTATCATCCGCGAAATAGAGTTGAAGTCCTACATCCAGCGGAATTTCGTTTTCGGTTACAATTTTAAATTCTGCATGCGTCACGTTATCAGACTCAGATAAATTAATAGAGAAAGTATCTCTCGCTTCAAAGCCAGTAGCAATACCATAGATGGGTAATTCTACCTCCATCTGCACGCGGAAATAGCTGGTGTCGGTCATGAAGCCACGAATAGAGGTTATGGAGTCTGGATTAGGTATTGCATTTACATCATAGTCTACAGCAACAGGATTAGACCCTAACAAAACATCTATGTTGGAGTTTTCTTTTGAGAAATCGAAAGTCGTATACTTTATTACCCCGACCTCATCCAGAGCCGGATAAGCTATTTGGACGCTATCCAAGAAGTCTGACTGCAATGGCAAGACCTCTCCATCTACCGTAAGTATATTTACCAAATCTGCTTGTGTACGAGCAGGTATTCCAAAGGAGTTTTCAATGTTCAATGTCAATTTAGGGTCTTCAAAGTAGACATCTCCTCTAGTCCAGTTTTCAAAGAAATCAATTTCTATAGTATCTCTTTCCAGATCGTAGAGATCATTTCCAAGGTATCCTTCTACATAGGAAGCAACCATATTTGAGAGAATGATATAGCAATTTTCTAATGTGTCTCTGTTTCCAGTAACCTGTCCTATCGATACATAATCAATGTAAACTGTGTCATTTGTAGTTTGAAGTCGATAACCTGATACATCAATCCCATCCCCAAAAATAACTCCTCCAAGTACAGGGTCACCAGACCCACTGTAGGCAGGTGCCGTCTTGGTATCAGAAAATGGAACACCATCTTTCGTCATAGTCGGCATTGTCACTGTTACTTTGATAGGTTCTTCATGTTTTGACTGAAATCCCCATTTAAAACTCCCTTCTTTTAGAATTGCATAATCTAGGTCGACGCCATTTACTGGTTCGTAAGGAATGAAAGTATTGGTATCTACCAGCGGAATAGGCACTACATCATAGTTTCCCAACACCCTGAATATATCGTCTGATGAAGTTGCATTTACATCTCCTTTATAATTCAAAACAATAAGACCATCATCTTTAAATTGTATAAACGTAGTACTGTCAAAGTTTTCTAAGACGTCAGATAATGTAGCACTAGTGTTCACCAATGGCACTGCATACTCCGCATCTATTCCACCAATGGTAACATCTTTACCATCGTATTTTTTACAGGAGTAATTAGTGAGTAATGCAAGAAGTAAAAAAGATAAGATACAAAGTGACTTCATGGAGCCGGGGGCAGTTGGATTGGACATATGCTGTTTTTTATCGAATCAATAACCACTTTTGAGCAGTGGAAATTGCTATTGTTATATTAGGGTATCGTTAAAATGTATAAATGACTCAGCTTGTTCAACGGTAGTTGAACTCTGCTGTTACTTATACCCAAAGAAACGCCAAAAGGAGGCAAGACGCTGCAAATACCTACAACTGACCTATGATATGTTAGTTATGAGACACAATACCGCTACAGTTCAAATTCCTGAGCCAGCTTTGGTATTTCTACTTTTTCTTTAAATCCATTCGATTCGATATGTTCTTTAAGGGCTTTTTGTCGGTCTATCTCTCCATGAACAAGAAAGATTTTTTTGACTGATTTCTTTTGATTAGCGATAAAATCCATGATCTCGTCTCGGTCAGCATGTGCAGAGAAAGAATCCATAATCTCCACATCCATATTTACTGGTTTGACCTCCCCGAACAACTTCAGTTCTTCTATTCCATCCCGCAACATTCCACCAGGAGTATGTGGTGCGCAGTAGCCTACGATTAGCAATGTATTTTTTGGATTATCAATGTTATTGAAAAGATGGTGACGAACCCGACCTGCGTTCATCATCCCCGAAGAACTGATGATGATAGCAGCCCCTTTAATGCTATTGAGCGATTTAGAAACTTCTACTTCTCGTACGTAAGTCAATTTATTAAAACCAAATGGGTTATCATCAATCAACAAATACTCATTTAAGTCATTATCAAAACACTCTGGATGTGATCCAAAAATAACGGTCGCATTTACCGCTAAAGGGCTATCCACAAAAACGGGAATACTCGGCAGCAAACCCTTGGTTTCCATCTGATCCAGCATATAGACAATCTCCTGCGTTCTTCCAACACTGAAGGCTGGAATGATGAGTTTTCCTTTCTTCTCTACGCAGGTATTTTTTATAATTTCTAAAAATTTATTGCTTTCGTTGGGAGCAGACTCGTGGAGTTTATTTCCATAAGTAGATTCACAAATCAAGTAGTCCAGTTTAGGCATTGGCTTAGGGTCTCGAAGGATAGGTCGATTGGGGCGACCTATATCTCCTGAAAAACCAAAGTGCGTCACCTTATCCCCTTCTGTGATTCGTAGTGTAACACTCGCACTTCCAAGAATATGTCCTGCGTCTCTGAACATTACTTCTACATTTTCACCAATGTGGTGCCATCGCTCATAACCGATGCCGATAAAGTAGTCCATTGCGGTAGCTGCATCCTCTGCCGTGTATAGAGGCTCTCTGAGTTTTTTCTTTTTATTCCTTCGTCCCTTCTTTGACATCACCCTCTTGTTGTGGTAGTATGCATCACGTTCCTGAATCTTGGCACTATCCAATAACATGATGGCACAAAGACTTCTTGTTGCATGCGTACAAACAATATCTCCTGAAAAACCATCTGCTACAAATTTGGGAATACGACCACAATGATCAATGTGCGCATGCGACAGCACCAGACAATCAATCTCACCAGGTTTGAAATACCAGTTGGAATTGAATTCCTTCATCTCTTTGTTTCGACCTTGGTAAAGACCACAGTCCAGCAATATTTTATACCCATTATCTAAGGTCAGTAAATGAGCACTACCAGTTACTTCTCTAGCTGCTCCACAGAATTGTATTTTCATAAAGACAGATTTGTATTTGTTTTCTCTTCTTTGACATTCCTACTCTATCAGAGTCACTGATACATCTCAGTTTTCGGAAGATTTTATTTATTCGACTGCCAATATAGGGAATATTTCTCACGAAGCGGTTGCCCTAAAACAAGGAGAGGAATCCACGATAGTGGACACCTCTCTCTTTAGAATTTTCGGAAATTATAAATCTAATGTAACTAGGTTATGTTTCTTTATCAATGGACTTTTAAACTACCATATTCCAAACGGGCTTTTATCATCCCTGCAGATTTACTTCCTGCATATCCCTCTATTTCATGATCGCTGGAGTGTTCTTTATCAATCATTACTTCCATTCGATCTGGGTAGTGGATTCCTCCATATTCTGCTCGGGCATCTAGTTGAAAATCCCCCGCAGCTCCAATTTTGAAATCTGTGTATTTTCCTTCTAGTCTAACATTTTTGAACTTAGGAGCTAGTGTTCTAACACGTAATCCTCCATGGGACATAGAGACATCTGCGCTTCGAGTTAGTTCGTCTACATCTACGTCTGTGTACTTCGTTTCAATTTCTAATTCTTCAAGACGTTCGATATTGAAGTGGTCGTACTTACCTTCGTTACTTAAACTCTGGATACGCCCTAATGTATAAGTATCGTATTTTGACTCACTTCTAATATTGGTAGCCTCTTCGATTTTCACTTTAGAATATTTGGTTTCCAGACGCATGCTCTTCGCCGTATTCATTTTTAGGTTACTGTACTTAATCGTAACATCTGCGTCTCCACAACTACCCATAGTAGCATTTCCGTAACCAAGGTTGAAATTCAAATCGCCTCCTATGTTCTCCATATCAATGTTACCATACTTGATAGTCATGTTGGCATTACCTTCGATACTTTCCACTGTAGAGTTACCATATTTATTGGCCAATGTAATATTATTACTGGATGGCATGTGTACTAAGTAGCTTATGCTATAATCATCACTGGAATTTCCCCCCAGCCAGTTCACCCAGCTACTACTGGATTTTGACTCGATATGCGTAGCAACGCCTACGTAATCAGAACTATTGGTAAATTCGATATTGATGCGCTCAAACGTTTCTCTGGCAGATTCTTCATTTTTAGAGTTCACTTTAATCATGACCTCTATTTCTACTTTATTTTTATCCCAACTTTTGACAGTGACTTGTCCATAGCGGTTGTTCAAATCGACTGTTCCGTCACTGGAGATGTTGTAGGTTTTCTCTATTTTTTTGGTGAATTCTTTTTTCGCAATAGGAAAACCGGAGTTGGCCTGTGCTGTTATTGCGCAAAGTAAGAGCACAAAAGCGAGTGCTGCTTTGCTATAAGTTAATACCTTCATTTTCTTTATCATTTTGGATTGTTTTTGAATCAGATTCGACATGCGTTAAAATAGTTTCCAGCAGGTCGATTTTAGTTTTATAATTTAAAATCATCGCGTTGATGATTTGTTCTTCACTACCTTTTGGAGCGGAGAGGATGTCTTCTTTGAGTTCTTTGAGTGCAGCGTCTAGTTGCTCCAGATCCATCACGACTTGATCTTTATCCACATTTACGCTAGTGAGTCTTTGCAACTTAGTATCCACCTCATCCTGATAGTATGCTTCCATCTCCGTAAAATCCTGTGGTAGTTTGCTAGCAATGTTTTCTGCGGCAAAGTTCTTACTCGTTAGGTAACTTCCTAACAATGCTCCTACAGCAATCAATAGTGCTACCGAAGCAGCCACTCGAAAGCCACGCCACAAGCGAATACGTTTCACATTCTGCTTAGGAAGATCCCTATCGAGATTCTCCCAAATATGCCCAGGAGGCTGCTTGCTGTCAAAAGCAGCTCGATTATTCGTTATAAATTTTTCTAAATTATCCATGCTATTTAATTTTCCTTTCCATTTTTTAAGCGCAGTTTAATAATACCTCCCGCAATTTCTTCTTTGCTCTACTGTACTGCGATTTAGAAGTCGCTTCTGATATCCCCATGATTTCTCCGATCTCTTTATGATCATAGCCTTCCATAAGATAGAGAGAAAAAACTACGCGATAACCATCTGGCAATTGATAAATGGCTTCTTGAATTTGATTGATGCTATATGGTAATTCGGGGTTTTCTTTTTCTTCTTGAACAGGTTGATGGCTATCGTCTAGTTCTTCCAATTGCAACCGTTTCTTTTTCAAAAAGTTGATGCAATTATTAACAACTATTCTTTTTATCCAGGATCCTATCGAAGCATCAAATCTAAAAGTATGCAGTTTTGCAAAAACGTCCATGAAAGAACTCTGTAACACATCTTCTGCATCCAGTTCGTTTCGTAGCATCCGCAAGCAGATGTTATACATGGCAGCGGAGTAATTTTGATACAAAGTATACTGCGCTGAACGCTGGCCAGATTTACAGGCTTCAACGATATCTCTATGAGTGTCGGCGTAATTCAATATTGGTTTCTCTAATGTGGTTGTATGATCTAATAGACAGGGTTTGATGAAGAGGGTTGCATGGTGGAATGTTTTTTTTGATAAGGTTGATAAAGTAATACTTGGTTTTTAGAATATGAAACTTCCTTAACATTTATGGTTCTAAGTCATTTAGTGGATTTGACTTTTAAGGTAGATAGGATAGATGGGCTCCTTTTAATGTAAATAACTCCTCCTTATCTAATTTATCGACCTAGGTGTTTTGGTCGATAGTCTTTTAAGTATAAGTGTGGCGTAGATCTGTGTAGAGAGAAAAGCTTACCTAATCAACCCGCTCTCCACTCATATAACGGAGTACCAAATTTGTTCGCGACTGAAGGAAACCCCATCCACACTATCTACCTCATTTGGCTAATCCACCTTAATTCCCCCTTCTCACTTTCCCTCAAATTCACTACATTTGCCGCAGCTACAAAATACCTCAGTTAAACCTTAAATTAATACCTTCAATAATACTATGGCAGACTTGCAACAACTCAAACGGATTGCCTCTCAGGTAAGAAGAGACATCATCCGTCAAACACATTTTGCGACCTGTGGTCACCCTGGTGGCTCGCTTGGGTGTGCAGATTTTCTCACCGCTCTTTACTTCAAAATCATGGACCACGATCCTTCTTTCAATATGGAAGGAAAAAACGAGGATATGTTCTTTTTGTCCAATGGACACATCTCTCCAGTTTGGTACAGTGTATTGGCGCACAGTGGTTATTTTCCAGTAAAAGAATTGGCGACCTTTCGAAAAATCGGTTCCCGATTACAAGGTCATCCAGCAACACATGAAGGACTCCCAGGAATACGTATTGCCTCTGGTTCTTTGGGGCAAGGCATCTCTGTAGCACTAGGCGTTGCTGAAGCTAAAAAACTAAACGGAGACGATAAGCTCGTTTATGTGCTTACTGGCGATGGAGAATTACAGGAAGGGCAAATTTGGGAAGCCGCTTTATACGCTCCTTTTAATAAAATAGATAACCTGATTACAGTAGTAGATTGGAACGGCCAGCAGATTGATGGTTCTAATGACGACGTACTCGCCCTAGGTGACTTGCCTGCAAAGTGGGAAGCTTTCGGTTGGATCGTTTTGCAAATGAATGGGAATAATATGGAAGATGTACTAAAGGTACTCGAAGAGGCTAAAGCAAAGGCGGGCAACGGAAAACCTGTTGTCATTTTGATGAAAACGGAAATGGGCTTTGGTGTAGACTTCATGCAAGGCACACATCACTGGCATGGAAAGGCTCCGAATGCTGAACAGACGGAACAAGCTCTTGCACAGTTGGAAGAGACGCTGGGGGATTATGCTTATCCTTTTGAATAATCGAATAGGCACTCAATGTGTAAGCTCCGCAGATCACTACGATCAAAGGAACATTCAATCATTCAAAATTGAATCCTTCAATTATTATCATCAAACCTAAAAATGATTTCAAACCTAAATACTATGTTAGATAAAATTGTAAGTACTGGTAAAAAAGCAACACGCGATGGCTTCGGTGCAGGGTTGTTAGAAGTCGGTCAAAAAAACGACCAGGTCGTTGCGCTATGTGCAGACCTTACTGGCTCTCTCAAGATGCAACACTTTGAAAAAGAATTTCCTGAACGCTTTTTTCAGGTCGGAATTGCAGAAGCCAATATGATGGGCATCGCTGCTGGTATGGCGCTCTCTGGAAAAATTCCATACACTGGAACTTTTGCTAACTTTTCTACCGGACGAGTTTATGATCAGATTCGTCAGTCTATCGCTTATTCACATAAGAACGTAAAGATATGTGCTTCACATGCGGGTCTTTCCTTAGGAGAAGATGGTGCAACACATCAGATACTGGAAGACATCGGAATGATGAAAATGCTACCAGGCATGACCGTTATCAATCCATGCGATTATGCGCAGACGAAAGCCGCTACCATTGCAATAGCAGATCATAACGGACCAGTTTACTTACGCTTTGGACGTCCAGGTTGGCCGATCTTCACAGAGGATATGCCTTTCGAAATTGGAAAAGCATTGATGCTTAGCGAAGGAACAGATGTCTCTATTTTTGCAACAGGTCATTTGGTTTGGAATAGTATAGAAGCGGCTAAGCAACTAGCGGAAGAAGGCATTAGCTGTGAAGTGATAAACATACATACCATCAAGCCTTTGGATGAAGAAGCAGTATTGGCTTCTGCTAAAAAAACAGGATGTGTAGTCACTGCTGAAGAGCATCAAAGGAATGGTGGATTAGGCGATAGTATTGCTCAGGTTCTGGCTCGCAAATTGCCCACTCCTATTGAGTATGTGGCTGTAAATGACTCCTTCGGAGAGAGCGGTTCACCAACAGATTTATTAGACAAATATGGCCTCGGCATTGAAGATGTTTGCCACGCTGTTAAAAACGTATTAAAAAGGAAATGAGTAAAAAAACCAACAAAGACTTAAAATTTGGAACCAAAGCAATCCATGCTGGTGTCCATCCCGATCCTTCCAGCGGAGCTATTATGACTCCGATTTTTCAAACCTCTACTTACGTACAGGATGCACCAGGTAAACATAAAGGTTACGAATACGCGCGTACGCAAAATCCAACCAGAGATGTGTTGCAAACGAATCTAGCTGCGCTAGAAAACGGAACCCATGGTATCTGTTACGCAAGTGGATTAGCTGCTTTGGATGCGGTCATGAAAATCCTGAAACCTGGAGACGAGATCATCGCTTCTAATGATTTGTACGGCGGTTCTTACCGACTGATTACGAAAGTCTATGAAGTTTACGGGATCAAATCTCACTTCGTCGACATGACGAATATGAAGGAAGTTGAAAAACACATCAATAAAAAAACAGCACTCCTCTGGATTGAAACAACAACCAATCCAATGCTCCAAATCGTAGATATCAAAAAACTCTGCGCATTGGGTAAAAAGCATAAGGTGCTGTCTTGCGTAGATAATACTTTTGCTTCTCCATATTTGCAGACGCCTTTGGACTTAGGAGCAGACATCGTTTTACATTCGGCGACGAAGTACCTTGGAGGTCACTCTGATGTAATCCTCGGAGCGCTGATCGTAAAGGATAAAGCGCTAGCAGATAAGTTCTACTTTATACAAAATGCAACTGGTGCAGTTCCTGGTCCACAGGATTGCTTCTTAGTGTTAAGAGGAATTAAAACTTTGCATGTGCGTGTAGAACGCGCTTGTCGAAATGCAAAAAAAATCGCCAAGTTTTTGGACAGTCATCCGAAAGTAGGAAAGGTCTATTACCCAGGTTTCAAATCACATCCAAATCATTCGGTTGCTAAAAAGCAGATGCGTGATTTCGGAGCAATGGTTTCTTTCGACTTTGTGAAAAACACTTTTACGGTTGCAAAGAAGGTTTTGAATTCAACGAAGTTATTTGCCTTAGCGGAATCACTCGGTGGTGTGGAATCCTTGATCGGTCATCCGGCGAGTATGACGCATGGTTCTATTCCTAAGAAAGAAAGAATGAAAGTTGGATTGACAGATTCTCTGATTCGATTGAGTATTGGTATTGAAGATGTAGATGATTTGATTGAGGATTTGGAAATGGCTTTAGCAAATGTGAAGTAAGGATAGGATTGAATTACTCAGATAAAAAGCATAAAAGGCTCACATGAAATAATCATGTGGGCCTTTTTCAATTCCCTTTCTCGTTTAAAAAACATTTTCCACAATTAAAAAACAAACGAATACTTCCATTGCAAACCACTGAATAAAAGGATTTTACGATTTAAAAATAAAAAAATCTAAAAAAAGTCCATTTTCTTTTATGGAATTTATCCCCTTTCTGCAACCTATTAGTGTAGACAGTTTTGTTAATCACTAAAAATTCAGACATCATGAAAAAGCAATCTTTACACTCAGAAAGACTTCAGAAAGGAAACCGTAGATTTTATTTCGATATCCGCGAAACGGAACAGGGGAATAACTTTTTAACCGTCAACGAAATCACAGTCAAGCAAGATGATGATCCGCAACGCAGACAAATCATGGTCTTTGAAAGTGAAGTCGATCAATTCGCCGCAGCACTCGTGCGCACCTTGTTACATTTCAACGTAAAAGAAGAAACACAGCAAAAATCTAAACCCCGAACCACTCGAATCCAAGAGGTCAAAGCCAACTATGCTCGTGCTTATGAACCTTGGACTAAGTCCGAAGACGCGAAACTCGCTCTATTATTTTCAGAAGGAAAATCAAAAACTGAAATCGGAAAAAAACTGGAGCGCAACCCCGGAGCCATCAATCTGAGAATTGAAAAACTCGATTTGACAAAGCCAATAGCGGCCTAAAACATTTTGCATGATTCGAGCTACTGTGATTTTAATAATCGCAGTGGTTCTTTTTTCTAAGCATTGCACATTCTCTGTCCATCAGGTCCATTAAGACAGGTGCAATGCTAGAATTCTGAATACAATAGATTCTGATTATCTTGCAGCCCATTAAAATTTGAAAGATGATATTTCCTATTGGTGATGATCAGGTGAAAGGTGGAGCATTTCCACTCTTTAGTTATGCATTCATTGTACTCAATGTATTAGCCTTTTTTTATCAACTACAATTTCCTAACGCATTAGTCTGTGAGTATGGTAGCATTCCAAACGAGATCGTGAACGGTCAGGATTACTATACGTTATTTACAAGTACTTTTATGCATGGCGGTTGGATGCACTTGATTGGGAATATGCTTTTCCTTTGGGTCTTTGCAGATAATATAGAAGCGACAGTTGGAAATATTCCCTTTGTGGTTTTTTATTTTCTTGGCGGCTTGGCGGCGTCCTTTGCACATATTTATTTCAGTTATGACTTGACCAATGAAATGGCAAACTGTTGTAATGTCTGCGGCAACGGAGGCATTAGATGTACAGAAGGCATCAGAGCTTGCAGTGGCTCTATTCCATCTGTAGGAGCGAGTGGGGCAATCTCTGCAGTGCTAGGAGCCTACTTAGTTATGTTTCCAAAATCTAAGGTAAAAGTGCTAGTGGTTTACTTCTTCCGATCTTTCAAAGTACCTGCGTTATACTTTCTTGGCTTTTGGATCATACAACAATTGATCTCTGGTTTCGCCTCTTTGGGACCTGAGACTGCTCAGACAGATGGTGTCGCTTGGTGGGCACATATTGGAGGATTTGTGTTTGGAGTCGTTGCTGGATTCTTTGCCCGAGGTTCAGGCCCTGGGACTGAGAAGGCTCGAAGTTTTGATCCTGGGGATATGGTTTAGAATAGTAAACTCTCCAAGTTATATTCAGCCTACTGTGAATCAAGAGATTGCGCTTTACTATTTTTCATCGTTATTTTATTTTTCATTTTGATTCCTTAAGCAGTATAACAATTTCAAAACATTTTGTATTTTTGTATCAAATTTATTTAAAACAAGAAAATTCATAATTATGTCTTACGAAGCAGAAGGTAAATTATATAAGAAAATGGACGTCCAGCAAGTAACGGACTCGTTCAAGAAAAGAGAGTTCGTCGTAGAAATTGAAGATGGCGCTTACTCTCAGATCGTAAAATTTCAACTCACTCAAGGGAATTGTGACAAACTAGAACCTTTCAATGAAGGAGACCAAATCAAAGTAACTTTTTCCATCAGAGGTAGAGAATATACCAAAGAAGGAAGAACTTCCTACTTCACTAATCTTGACGCATGGAGACTAGAAGCTGTAAATGCAGCAGCACCTGCCGCTCCCGCGGCACCAGCTACTGCAACGACAAGCAATGGTTCTTTCCCAGCAGCTTCTGATGAACCTGCGGCGGACGACGATCTTCCATTTTAAGATAGTTTAAAGAAGTAATAAAAAGGACAGCTTACTGATGTGAGTTGTCCTTTTTCTATTTCATAACAATACATTTACGAACCAGTTGAAATCTCTCTTCCAATTTTTTACACAGAAAAGTTACCTTAGCAAAAATTCTTCGTCTCAGACATTGTAAATAAAACACTAACTTTTTTTTAACTAAAAACAAACATAAGATTATGGAAGAAAGAATGGAACAAATTACAACTATGCTTATCGAATATGCGCCAAAGGTACTAGGTGCTATTCTCACATTGATTATCGGTTTTTGGATCATCTCTTGGATCACAGGAATGATTAGTAAAACGATGAAGAAGAGAGGTGTGGATGAAACCATTCGCCCGTTTCTAACTTCTTTAGTTAGTGTTGGTTTGAAAATAATGTTACTACTCAGTGTAGCGAGTATGTTTGGAATTGAAACGACCTCTTTTGTGGCTATTTTCGGAGCAATGGCTTTCGCAATCGGTATGGCTCTTCAGGGAAGCCTTGGACATTTCGCAAGTGGTGTATTGCTTTTGATCTTCAAACCTTACAGAGTAGGAGATTTAGTAGAACTTGGAGGAGGAAAAGTAGGAGCAGTTCAGGAAATCCAAATTTTCAATACCGTATTAGCTACGTTGGACAATAAGAGAATAATTGTACCTAATGGTGTTGTCACTTCAAATGTTATTACAAATATATCAGGTCAAGGGACGATTGGTGTAGAGTTGACTTTTGGAATTGGATACAATGACAGTATTGATAAAGCTCGAGAAATTATTTTGAGAGTTGGAAAAGAATGTCAGTGGATAATGGATGACCCAAAGCAAGGCGTTGTAGTTGGAGAATTGGCAGATAGCTCTGTGAATTTAAATACCCGTCCTTTCTGTAAGAGCGAACACTACTGGGATGTATATTTCTACATGATCGAGAATGTGAAAAAGGCTTTTGATGCAGAAGGTATTTCTATTCCATATCCTCAGATGGATGTGCATATGCCTAAATAAATCTCGTTAGGAGAAATAAGAACGCGGATGGCACGGATTGGAAAAATTTCAAGGATTTGTTTATTTACAAAACCCGTGAAATTCCAGACAATCCGAATCATCCGCGTTCCTTTTTAAAGACGGTCACAACCTCCCTAGTCAATCTTCGCCGTCATTGGATACCTCAGATTAGCATATCCATCTAACACTACTTTTACAGATCCTACAGAGACAGGTGATTCAATTAAAACAGGAATTTTATTTTGGTCATCAGTCGCCCAAATATTCATCTCTGTATCTTCCTCAAAGACTTCTCCTGAGATTACTTCTGGGCTGAATTTAATCGTCTTATAGCTTCCACTTCCTTTCACTTTTGTTTGCTCACGCTTGCCTTTGTATTTTACTCTTAGCGGCCAACTTTGCTTGTCCATGAAAATCTGAATAGGAAATTTGTCCCCTTTATCCATGTAATCAAAATTGATATTCCGAGTATAGTATACAATAGAAAGCACATCATGCATACAGGCATCTACATCAAATTCCCGAAGGATGGTTTTGTCTTTATGGCTTCCTCTTACAGAAATCGTTTTTTGGCGATCTTGATCGAAAGTCACTTTATCATATAAGGTATAATTTCCTTCGTGAACATCTCGTATACCAACCGTCGGCAATAGCGTTTCTTTATCAATATAGGTATCATAATTATCTCTCACCTTGAAAAACCATTCGTAAGAAGAATAGGTTTTCCCTTTTGCAGAAAGATGATACTGATCGCCTTCATCTGTTACTTTGAACATGACCTCACCAGCAGGTATCCATATGAAGTTCCAATTGTAATAAATCTTGTAAGTCAGAATTTCCTCATGCTGAAAGGCGGTGTTCTCCATTGAACAGGGATTCATTTCTAACCCGTCTGCTGACGCAAGGTAGGCAGGCAATGACATTACATCCTCCTTTTGATCTGTAGGAAAAGTCGCATAGGTATTCTGGCTCGTTGTACTGCTAGTAAACGCCATCGTTCCAATAGCCAGAAAAATAACAGCACACACAATCTTAATCACCCTTGCTTGCATAACCTAAAGATTTTAAAACATTTATATTAACAATAAATACTATTCCAATCAACGCGGGCAAAATCATGTTTATTACCCAAAGCGTAAAAGTCGCCGCTAGTATATTCAACTCCTGATCGCTAAAATTCCCCCAAACGAACAGAGCTACTTCGCCTCTCATCAAAAGTCCCATAATTGGTGGAAGCGGTATACTGGTTTGCAACAAAAAGATGGTTGCGATACAAGCCAATCCAGTTATCAAAGGAACCTCTACCCCGAAATACATCAGCATCAAATAATACTGTAACGAGTATGTCGTATAACGCAAGAATGCAAAAAATAAGACTCTGCTCAATTGATCTGCTCTGTAATTCCGCAACACACTCAGATGACGAACATAGGGTTTCAGATATTTTGAAAACGGCAAGCGTTTGACAACAGGTACGATAAGATCTACATTATAAAAAAAGACCACCATCGCTACTACTCCCACTAAGCCCAGGCATAATATACCAAGCAAAACATATACCTCTAATTCTAAATATTTAGCTACAAAAAAAGAGAGCCCCAGGAGGCCAACCGAAAGCAAGATCAACAGCTGACTGAAACTACCAACTAATGTAGCTACCACTGTCTTCCAGTTGTTTTCCGCTTTTACAAAAAGGATACGTCCTGCATATTCTCCGATTCTATTAGGTGTAAAAACAGAGAACGTCACCCCTGCTAAAATAGCACTGTACATTTTCCAAAAGGAAAGTCTTTCAATATCTCTGATTAGCACCTTCCACTTCAGCGTTTCAAATGCCCAGTTCACTGGAATCAGTAACAGAGCAGCAACAAACCAACCGGCACGATCCCAGGTCAAACTTTCCTTGAACGCACTCCACAATTCTGCCGCGTTCTCTCTTGCTAACACCTGCTGATAAATCACCCAAGACAAGGCCAGAACGATAATTAATTTTATCAATCGCTCCACCATTGGATTCACATTCCACATCTTCTTTGGGACGGATGGGACATCTATCTGCTCCTCATATTTATTCTTAGTTTCGATGGGTTGAAGATACGGCTTTTTGCTTGGTTTGTTGTGAACCTTCTTTTGCGGATGTCTCTCGCAGAAGGCACGGAGGACGCAGAGGTCTGTGCATTAGAAGAAAAATATCAGCGCTCTCCGCAAGACCATTCACCTCAGACTATCCAATTCTTCAGCAATTGACTTAGGCTCAAACCCCAGGTCAGTAATCCTTATATTATCCAGCACCAGCGACGCAGGTCGTTTCTCTCCACCAATAATATCTAGCCGTGAAAGTGATTTGATTCTAGCATTTTCATAGCCAAAGTTCTCGGCCAACAATTGCGCAAAAGCATAGCGCGACATTGCATCCGCTCCACCAATATTAAAGATCCCTTTTTCCTTTTTATTGAGTAATAATAACAATGCTTCTACAGCAGAGCGCGCACTGAGAAAAGAACGTACCTCGTCATGAAAAGCAGTAACTTCCTCTCCCCTGCTCCATTTGCCCAGCCAGTCATTCATAAAACAGTAAGCACTGTTTTCCTGATTTCCAAATAGCACAGCGATGCGCGCAATCGCTGCTGTTGGTCGTATTTTTAGAATTTGTTTTTCTGCTTCCGCTTTTTGTTTTCCGTAAGTATTTATTGGATTTGCCTCATCAGAGTCTGTATATGTTTTTTTAGCTCCGTTGTAGACTTGTTCGCTGGAAGTGAAGACTAGGTGGATGTTTTGCTTAGTGCAAATTTCAGCGAGGTTGGCAGAGGCGATTACATTTATTTTGTAGGATTGCGCTGGGTGTTTTTCGCAGAAGCCTGTGCTGGAATTGGCGGCGAGGTGGAGGACTGCATCTGGTTTTACTTTTTGAATGATGGATTCGATGGCTGTACTGTCGAGTAAATTTAATGGGATGGCTTTAGTACCTGGAAAGATTCCTTTTGGATTCTTGTGGTAGGTTCCGATGATGTTCCAGTCGGATTGTGGGTGTTGGCAGAATTGGTAGCCGAGGAAGCCGGAGGCGCCGGTTAGGAGGAGGGTTTTCATGAAAATGATTTTAAATAAATATTCGATAAGCAAAACTACAATGATGTAAAATTCTTAAAGAGTAATTCCAACATTTTTTGCAAAAGCTCCGTAAGACATGCAAAACAAAAAAAATCCAAATTTCAGTTTTTACGCTAAAGTTGTACCTTAGTTCTTCGCTCTTAAAAAAGCGGAATACATTCTAACAGAGACTACCAAACCCAATGTTCAATAAATTCCCCTTTTACAGACAACTCGACGAAATGGACTGCGGTCCAACCTGTCTGAAAATGATAGCGGAATTCTATGGTAAAAACTACACCTTAGAATACCTACGCGGAAAAAGCCACTTCTCCAGAACTGGCGTTTCTGCCGAAGGTATCGTAAGCGCGGCAGAAAACATTGGCTTCCGAACACTCGCCATAAAACTTCCTTTTGAAAGTGACGACGAGGAGGAAACAACCTTTGAGGTAGTGCCTCTTCCTGCCATTGTTCATTGGAATCAGCGACATTTCGTAGTGGTCTATGACCTCAATGACAAGTACGTCATGGTAGCCGATCCAGCTAAGGGACGTTTCAAAATCCCGCATAAAGCATTTAAGAAAAGTTGGTTGAGTGACGATAATATGGGCGTGGCTATTGTCATGGAAACGAGCCCAGCCTTTTATGAACACGACGCGCCGAAACAAACTAAAAAAGGCTTTGGATTTTTGTGGCGTTATCTGACACCTTATAGAAGTTTAATTGTTCAATTGATCGCAGGACTTGCATTGGGTTCTATTTTTCAACTGATCTTTCCTTTTTTGACGCAGGCCATTGTTGACATTGGAATTCAGAATCAAAACCTGGGTTTTATTTGGCTGGTCTTGTTGGCGCAGCTGATGATTTTTGTGGGGCAGACAGCGGTTAAAGTTTTACAGAGCTGGATTTTACTACATATCAGTACGCGGATAAATGTTTCTTTGATTTCTGATTTTTTAATCAAGTTGATGCGCTTGCCTATTGCTTTTTTTGATTCTAAAATGATTGGTGATTTATTGCAGCGCATTGGTGACCATACTCGGATTGAAGCTTTTCTGACGGGTTCTACGTTGACCTTTATTTTTTCGATTATTAATTTCTTTGTTTTCGGAGCAGTATTGTTATACTATCATCCGCCAATATTTATGGTTTTTCTGATTGCTAGCTTTTTGTATTACATCTGGATTTTTATTTTTCTAAAAAAGAGAGAAGAAGTTGATTATTTAAAATTTAATGAGCTTTCGCAAAATCAAAGTTCTTTGATCGAATTAATTCAGGGAATGCAAGAAATTAAATTGCAAAACAGCGAAAATAAACGTCGCCGTCACTGGACAAATATTCAAGCACGGCTTTTTCATGCGAATATTAAATCCTTGTCCATCACCCAATATCAGGACACCGGAGCCAGCGCCATCAATCAATTGAAAGACATAATCATCACCTTCATTGCAGCCACGGCAGTAGTTAATGGTCAAATAACTTTAGGGATGATGCTCGCCATTCAATACATCGTCGGACAATTAAATGGTCCATTAGCACAAACCGTCAATTTCATACGAACGGCTCAGGATGCTAAAATTAGTTTAGAACGACTTGGCGAAATCCACAATAAGGAGGAAGAAAAAATCGACGATAGTCAAGTAGACATTCTTCCTGAAAACGCAGATATACAAATTGAAAATATCAGCTTCAGTTATAATCAGCTAGAAGAGGATGTTCTCAAAAACGTTTCCCTCATCATCCCACATGGCAAAACGACAGCCATCGTCGGAACCAGTGGCAGTGGAAAAACAACACTTGTAAAACTATTGTTAGGTTTTTATCAGCCACAGCAGGGAAATATAAAACTGGGCGGTACTCATTTGAATAATATTCACAAAAAACTTTGGCGACACAAATGCGGAGCAGTGATGCAGGATGGGTTTATTTTCTCTGACTCGATTGCCAATAACGTTGCGGAAAGCGAAAACAAAGTGGATAAAGTAAGATTGTTGCAAGCTGTAAAAACAGCGAATATTCAATCTTTTGTGGAGGATTTACCTTTGGGTTACAACACCATTATCGGTCCTCGCGGAAATGGAATCAGCCAAGGACAACGACAAAGATTATTAATTGCCAGAGCCGTTTATAAAAATCCAGACTTTCTATTCTTCGATGAAGCGACTAACGCTTTGGATGCTAAAAACGAGCGGGTTATTGTGGAAAACTTAGATCAATTCCTACAAGGAAAAACAGTGATCGTAGTCGCGCATCGTTTGAGTACGGTTAGAAATGCAGATCAAATTGTGGTTTTAGAAAAAGGAGAATTAATGGAAATTGGGAGTCATGAGGAATTGGTTGCGCTGAAAGGAAGGTATTATAAATTGGTGAAGGATCAGTTGGAGTTGGGGAGTTAAAAAAGGTGGATGGGGTAGAAGAGGGTTACAGGTTGAAGAGGGTTTCACTCATTGCGCATAATGTTCGGTTCGCGTGAAACCCTCTTTAACCCTTTCCCACCCTCGTCTCCCTCTTCCACCCTCAACTCTTCCCCTATCTAAAAAAAACAAAATTGGCCAACAAAAGCCAAAAACATATGCCCACAGATTACATAAACAATCCAGAAGATATAAAACTCAACACGCACGACGAGGTTGACCAGATCCTTGGTCGCCCGCCTGGCTGGTTACTAAAGTACGGCATCACGATTATCTTTTTATTTTTTGGAATTTTAGCGACACTTAGTATTTTATTGGAGTACCCTGATAAGATTCCTGCAAGAGTGGAAATTATTACGCAGCGACCAGCCATTAAAGTAATTGCAAAAGCCAGTGGAAAAATAAATCAGTTATTTGTAGAAAACAATGAGCAGGTGGAACAGGATGCGATTATTGGCATTTTAGATAATCCAGCTGCTATGGAAGATGTAGAAGAGTTGTCTGATTTTTTAGAAGACATTGAAAAAAGTACCAAGTCGGAATTATTAAAAACGCCACTACCAGAGAATTTAAAATTAGGAAACATCCAATTCAGCTATGCTGCTTTAAAGCAAAAAATAAATGACCTCCGTTATTTTAGAAATAGCGACGATGTAGATAAAAAAATTAAATCTCTGAAAAATCAAATTTATTTAAAACGAAAATTAAATGATAATTTAAAAAAGCAAAAAACAAAACTGATACAGGAAATCGACCTCAGTAAAAATAATTTAGACCGTAATAAAACCCTACACGAAAACGAAATCGTTTCTACCATCGAAATCGAAAAACTAGAAACTCAGGTTTTACAACAGCAAAGACAACTAGACGCGCTGGAAAATCAATTAGTCAATAACAATATTTCAAAAGAAGAAATTAGAACAACTATAATCGACCTACAGCAAATAAAAAAAGATGGTTCCTCCAATCGCCAACTCAACATCGCTGAAGAAATCGAAAGTATTAAAAGTGAGATTGATTTATGGCGACAGACTTACCTGATCACGGCTCCGATTACCGGCCAGGTTTCTTTCTCTAATATTTTCAGCGAACAACAATTTGTAAACGTAAATGAAGAAGTCTTAACCATTGTACCCATAGGCGGCAAGGGTGAAATTGTAGCGCGTGCTTACCTCCCGATTGCAAACTCAGGAAAAGTGCAACCTGGTCAGCGCGTCAATGTTCAATTGGATGGTTTCCCTTATCAGGAGTGGGGAATTATCGTCGCGGAGGTGGAAGACATTTCGTTGGTTCCCTTTGCTTCGGGACGTTTGAATGAGGATAGTTATTTGGTGGATATTAAACTACCGGAGACTTTGGTGACAACTTATAAGAAGACGATTCCGTTTCGGCAGGAGATGCGTGGTACGGCGAATATTATTACGGAGGATCGGAAGGTGATTGCGCGGATTTTGGATCGGGTTTTTAATGTGACTCGGAATAATTGAATGGCACTTGATACGCAAACTCCACGAACCACCACGTCAGAAGGCCCATTCAATCATTCAAAATTCATTTATTCAATCATTAGTATCAGTCATTAACAACCGCCTCCACCAACTCCATCTCAATCTCTCTCCTTTCCAAATCAGCATCTACAATTTCCACCATCACGCGCTGCCCCATTTTAAATTCCTCTTTCGTTCTTCGGCCAACGGCACGTAGGCGACTCTCCGCCACATCATAACGATCTTCCAAAGTATCAAAAGGAACCATGCCTTCGCAACGCGATTCGATTAGTTCTATAAATAAACCTTTGTCGATCATACCAGAAACGCGACCTTCGAAAACCTGTCCGATGTGTTCCATCATGAATTCTACCTGTTTGTATTTGATGGACTCGCGCTCGGCAGTCATGGCTTTTCTTTCCTGATTAGAAATGTGCGCACATTTTTCTTCCAGGATGGCTTTCTTTACACGGAAAGGTTCAATCAGGTTTTTTTCTAAAATACGATGGACCAGTACATCTGCGTAACGTCGAATCGGAGAAGTGAAGTGAGAATAGTTGTCGAAACCTAATCCGTAGTGACCGATATTATCTGTGGTGTAAATCGCCTTGGCCATTGTTCGGATGGCCATTGGTAGTAGCATCTTTAGACCCTCGTCACTTTTTGCAGCTTTTGATAATTGGTTGTAAGATTCAGCGATTTGCTGAGGGGTTTGGTAGTTCATTTCATAGCCCATTGCTTTTGCGAAAAGCGCAAGGTCTCCTACTCTATCAGGATCTGGCGTATCGTGAACTCGGTAGACAAAAGGAATTTCATGGCCTGCACTTTTATTGACAATGTAAGTCGCCACTTCTCTATTTGCCAGTAGCATGAAATCCTCTACCAGCATGTGTGCGTCCTTTCTTTCTTTTACGTAAAGTGAAATCGGCTTTCCATCTTCATCCAATTTGAATTTCACTTCATCCGATTCAAAAGCGATGGCGCCTTCTTTGAATTTTTTCTTGCGAAGCTTCTTTGCAATCTCGTTCATCTTCAGCATCTCTTTTTCGTGATCGCCTTTTTTGGTTTCGATTACATCTTGCGCTTCTTCATAAGTGAATCTTCGGTCGGAATGAATAACTGTTTTTCCAAACCATCGATCAGTTACTTTTCCTTTTTTATCAAATTTGAAAACAGCGCTAAAGGTTAGTTTATCTTCATGAGGTCTTAGCGAACAAAGTTCATTAGACAACATTTCGGGAAGCATAGGTGCTACTCGGTCTACAAGATATACAGAAGTCGAACGTTTGAAAGCTTCTTCATCTAGGAAAGTCCCTGGCTTCACATAATGTGAGACGTCGGCGATATGAATCCCAATTTCTACTGCTCCATCCTCTAGCCATTTCAGAGACAATGCATCATCAAAATCCTTTGCCGTATCTGGGTCAATCGTGAAAGTGATGGTCTCCCGCATGTCTCTTCGTTTCGCAACTTCTCTCTTCGTTATAGTCGTTGACAAAGCATTTGCTTCTGCATCAACTGGCTCTGGGAAAGTGATATTGAAACCATGGTTGATAAGGATAGAATTCATCTCCATGTCATTTCCTCCTTCGGAACCTAAGACTGTGGTTACATAACCAAATGGCTGGTGATGCTTTTTCACTGGCCACTCTGTAACTTTTACAACAACCTTGTCGCCATCTTCTGCTCCTGCTGTGTCCGTCACGCGAACCAATACTTCAAAAGGAACATCCAAACGATCGGGAACAACTCGCGTAGTTTTTTTAGAGATGTAAATCGTTCCTACAAAATGTTCGATAGAACGAACAATCACTTTATTGACAATTCCTTCAGGTCTTCTACGACCACGAGGAGTGAATTTTTCTATTTGTACTTTGTCTCCGTTCAATGCACCACCGAGGTTTTTCTCTGCTACATAGACATCTTCTTCTAAGTCTTCACAGACGATGTATGCAGATCCTTTTCGGGTAACATCAACTATTCCGATGTGTTTAGTACGTGGTGTAGAACTCTTGTTAGAAGCGTTGTTGAATTTATCCAAACGGTAGCGTCCGTCTTCCAACATATACAAAACACCATTGTCCTGCATTTTTTTCAGGGCGTGATTTACAGAATCTTTATTGTTCGAAATTTTGAGTTTGCTGATGAGTTGTTTAGCGTTCAGTCTTTTCTTTGGGTGAGTTTTGAAAAACTTTATAATAGCTTTATCTAGTTCTTTGGTTGTTAGCTTTAATCCTTTGAAGGATTTATTAAATTTTTTACGTTTCATGTTTTTGTGTTGGTATTCTGCCGGTTTTTGTTTTTTAGTTTTTTGGCAAAATGATTTTTAAGTGAGTTTATGACATTTGTAAAAATGTCAAACAACAGAAATTAATTACTCTTCAGAATAAATAATTTCGCCAGTAGCCAATAATTCGAGGTGGAGACTTTCAGAAGTAGAAGAATCGTAGACAGGGTTGTCGGCAGCCGTTGTTCCTCTCACGCAATAGATAATCCAATCATCCTCTATGGTAGCTACTGTTCGGTGTAACTGATCGCCTTCCACTTTAGTTCCCGCTATCGTCTTTTTATCAATAGAAATTCCATCCTTATTGAAAGTAATGAGTACATATTCATAAGTCATCAAACCCGCCTTGAAGTAGACGATGGCGTGAAAACCATGCGTCTCTGGTATGCTAAAACAGGGGATGTATTCAGTATATTCATCAATTTCTACTGTTTCCAAATTAGCTAAGAACTCTCTGGTCATATCGGCTGAGAGCGGCTTATTGGTCTTACTGAAATCATGGTGGCTATCCTCGGAAAGCGTAATCGGTAATTCTATTTCAGGGAACTTATCCAGAAAATGGATGAACGTTGCTTTTTGATTTTTAATCATAATTTTTTGAATCACATTTTTGATGAAAGCCGTTTATAATATAATTCTACAAAAGTAATGGAAGTATATGGGCTGTCAAAGGAGATACAACAAAGATTCAAGTAGCAATATTAGCTCAGATTCTTGCAATATTATTGTTATCGGCAGTATGTTTTCAGTAGCCCAATTGTTCAAATTGAAAAACTATTTAGATAAATTCCAAATAGAAATCTGAGGCTTCTTCCCTTTGCTATCTCCCTCTAAAAAATTAGCTTTGTGGAAATCAACAAATACTTAACAATGAAGTGGTTAACCAACTTTCTTACTTCTTCTATCGGACAGAAACTAATCATGAGTTTAACGGGATTATTCCTTGTTACGTTCTTGATCGTTCATCTTGCGGGTAACCTCCAATTGATGTCTAATGATGGAGGTGTGGCGTTCAATCAGTACGCTTATTTTATGACTAGCAATCCTGTGATTAAGTTCACTTCCTACGGCTTGTACTTATTTATTCTATTGCATGCTGTTCAAGGAATTTTAATCTATTTTAAAAACAGATCTGCTAAAGGTAGTCGCTATGCTGTAGCGAGTACAAAAACAACTACGCTACCGTCGCGACACATGGCATTGCTTGGTACTTTAATTCTCGCTTTCCTTTTCATCCACATGGGTGATTTTTGGCTAAAGATGAAAATGGGTAGCTTGAGCACAGTGGAGTACGCTGGCTATGATGCACCAATAAACGATTTATATAGTCGCGTGGCAACAGCTTTCAAAAATCCATTGATCGTAGTTGCTTATGTTATTGGGCAGATTGTATTGGGCATGCACCTCTGGCATGGGTTCCAGAGTTCTTTCCAAACTTTAGGTTTGAACCATAAAAAATATACGCCGGCTATTCATTCACTCGGTAAAATATTTTCAATTGTAGTTCCTATTGGATATGCAATCATTCCGCTTTATCATTACTTCCTGGCCTAGAACAATTTTGGTTAAACAAACATTGTAATTCTAGAATGCCTTCTGAAGTATAAAGCTTTAAGCACTTTCGTAAAAAACAATCGTCTCGAAGGCTTGAAAACATTCTTTCTTTCGAGATTAACTAAACACTTAACAAAATGAGTTTAGATTCAAAAGTACCCAAAGGAGATTTAAATGAAAAGTGGATGGAGTACCGCTCCAAGATGCCACTTGTAGCTCCTAACAATAAAAGAAGAATAGACATTATCGTTGTTGGTACTGGTCTAGCCGGTGCTTCCGCCGCAGCCACTTTAGGAGAGCTGGGCTATAATGTCAAATGTTTCACCTTCCATGATAGTCCGAGAAGAGCACACAGTATCGCAGCACAGGGAGGAATCAATGCCGCCAAGAATTATCAAAATGATGGTGACTCTGTTTACCGTTTGTTTTATGATACCATCAAAGGTGGTGACTACCGCTCTCGTGAAGCTAACGTTCACAGACTGGCAGAAGTAAGTCGTGACATCATTGATCAGTGTGTTGCACAAGGTGTTCCTTTTGCAAGAGAATATGGAGGCTTATTGGCCAACAGATCTTTTGGTGGCGTTCAAGTCTCTCGTACTTTTTATGCTCGTGGGCAAACGGGACAGCAGTTGTTGATTGGTGCTTACCAAGCATTATCAAGACAAATCTCAACTGGCTCTGTAACAATGTACAACAGACATGAGATGCTGGATTTGGTCAAGGTAGATGGAAAGGCTAGAGGTATCATTGCTAGAAATTTACTGACTGGAGAGTTGGAAAGATTCGGTGCACATGCAGTTGTTCTAGCAACCGGTGGTTATGGAAACGTATTCTATCTTTCTACAAATGCAATGGGATCGAATGTGACTGCTGCTTGGAGAGCGGTACAGCGAGGAGCTTACATGGCTAACCCATGTTATACACAAATTCACCCAACTTGTATTCCAGTATCAGGCGAATATCAGTCTAAGCTGACGCTAATGTCAGAGTCGCTTCGTAATGATGGTCGTGTTTGGGTACCAAAGAAAGTGGACGATGTCATGGCCATTCGCGAAAAGCGCAAGACGGGTAATGACATTCCTGAGGAAGACAGAGATTACTACCTAGAAAGACGCTATCCTGCTTTCGGTAATCTAGTACCTCGTGATGTAGCTTCTCGCGCAGCGAAAGTCGTCTGTGATGAAGGCCGCGGTGTCAATAAAACTGGTTTGGCTGTATTCCTTGATTTTGCAGACGCAATTCAGCGATATGGAAAATCAGAGGCACACTCAAAGGGTATACACAATGCAAGTCCTCAAAAAATAAAAGAATTAGGGACAAAGGTAGTGGAAGCGAAATATGGTAATCTTTTCGAGATGTACGAAAAAATTACGGGTGAGAATCCATACGTTGTTCCGATGAAAATATATCCAGCAGTTCACTACACCATGGGAGGTGTTTGGGTTGATTATAACTTGCAAACAAACGTACCTGGTCTTTTTGCGCTTGGAGAAGCGAACTTCTCTGACCACGGAGCGAATAGACTTGGAGCATCTGCTTTAATGCAAGGACTTGCTGATGGATACTTTGTTATTCCTTACACTATCGGTACTTTCTTAGCAGACGAAATTCGAACGCCAGAGATAGATACAAATACACCTGAATTTGCGGAAGCAGAACAATCAACTAGAGCCAAACTGGAAAAACTGTTATCGATCAAAGGATCACAGTCTGTAGAAAGCTTCCATAGAAGACTTGGAAAAATCATGTGGGAATACTGTGGAATGTCTCGTAGCGCCGAAGGACTGAAGAAAGGACGTCAGATGATACGCGACTTGAGAGATGAATTTTACAAAGATGTATTCGTACCAGGTACTCAAGGTGAATTCAATCCTGAATTAGAAAAAGCTGGACGAGTTGCAGACTTCTTAGAGCTTGGTGAAGTAATGATGGTCGATGCCCTTGACAGAAATGAATCTTGTGGAGGACACTTCAGAGAAGAGTACCAAACAGAAGGAGGAGAAGCTAAGCGAAATGATGAAGATTACACCTATGTATCGGCATGGGCTTGGGATGAAATCGAGCCTGTTCTACATAAGGAAGAATTGAACTTTGAAAACGTGGAGTTGAAAACGAGAAGCTACAAGTAATAGCACTCGCACTTATTCTTAACTGACAATCAATTAGACATGAATTTAACATTAAAAGTCTGGAGACAGAAAAATAATAACGACAGCGGAGGATTTGAGAACTATCAAGTCCAAGCAGATGAGCATATGTCTTTTTTAGAAATGCTCGATGTTTTAAATGAAGATTTACTTCAAAAAAAGGAAACGCCAATTGCATTTGAGCATGATTGCCGTGAGGGAATCTGTGGCTCTTGTAGTATGGTTATAGATGGACGACCGCATGGCCCCAACAAAGGGACTACGGCCTGCCAACTACATATGCGCTTTTTCAAGGATGGCGACACCGTAGTGGTCGAACCTTTCAGAGCTAAGGCATTTCCAATTGTAAAGGACCTTGTTGTAGATCGTTCTTCATTCGATAATATCATTCAGGCAGGTGGATACATTTCTGTAAACACTGGTCAGGCTCAGGATGGAAATGCTATTCCAATTGAGAAAGATCGTGCAGGTAAAGCCTTCGAAGCGGCAGCTTGTATTGGTTGTGGAGCTTGTGTGGCGGCTTGTCCAAATGGATCAGCAATGTTGTTTACTTCTGCAAAAGTTGCTCACTTAGGTACTTTACCACAGGGGGAAGTTGAAGAAGACATGCGTGTACAAGCTATGGTCAGCCAAATGGATGAAGAGGGCTTTGGTTTCTGTTCAAATATAGGAGCTTGTGAAGCGGAATGTCCTAAAGATATTTCTATAGAGAATATTGCTGAGCTGAATAGAAGTTACTTCTCTTCCGTATTTGGATCAAATAAACAAGGAAAATAATTTACGCGTAAACGTAATGTTATGAAAAGTCTCAACCTAAATTATTTGGGTTGAGACTTTTTCGTTTGATAGGTTATATAAAAAGCGGACATTTTAAATAAATGTCCGCTTTTGTAATTGTATTGTTATGGAACTAAAAGATATTATTAATACCCATGCTTCACAGCCTGATAAGAACTCTTTTGCGGGTTCCAAGGATCTCGATAAGATGCTTTAAAGAACATCTCTTTGAAATAGGCCAGTGTATTACAACATCTTAGGAAGTAAGCAATGTAAGGCACCATCAAAGGTACATATAAAAAGAAACTCCACTCTTCACTTCGCCTCTCTGAAAAGATGGCTACTGCTATCTGCTGCAAAAATCCGGCAAGGGTATACATAATAATGTTGAACGGCAAAATCAAGTAAACCCACTCTGGATAATTAATAGCTACGTCCACTATATAAACCAGCCACTTTAAGTCTAGCAAAAAATTATACAGTACATTCTCTACAAAACCAATAAAGTTCAACCATTTAAAACCTTTGTGTGGTGTAAAAACATCAATGTGCTTTCGCAAACGAAATCGAACTAAGGAACGGCTCCACCTCAGTCTTTGTTTAAATAATTTCATAAACTTGGTAGGTGCAGCTGTCAAACAAACTGCCCGATGCTCAAATACAATTTTATATCCTGACTTACGTAACTTCACCGTTATATCTCCATCTAATCCTGGTCCGATATCCCACCCTCCTACTTGCTTCAGCGCATCCATTCGGAAAGCTCCAAATGCTCCAGAGATAATTCGATAAATTCCCAACCAAGAAGTTACTATACGACCAACAGAAATTGTTTTTTGATATTCAATCGCTTGTAGCTTAGCACAAAGACTTTCGTCGTGGTTTCTCACTTTTACATTTCCTCCTACCCCACCAATGGTATCATCCATATAAAAAGGGATGATGATTTCTTCGATTGCTTTTCTATCAAAAGAACTATCTGCATCGAGGTGCAATAGAAAATCACCTGTGCAATAACGCCAAGCCAGATTCGCAGCAGATGCTTTTCCACCACGCATATCGTTTCGTACAAATTTGTCGATGAGGCCGTTCTTTTCTAGGTTACGGCCAATGATAGGAGTTTCATCGTCAGAGCCATCATCCACGATGATGATTTCCATATTGGTATAGCTCTGCTCGTTGAGAGACTTTACAAGTTTGAAGATATTGGACCCTTCATTTTTCCCTGGAGCAACTACAGATATCAATGGCATATCTCTCCAAAAAGCAGCTCTTGCCGCTTCTCTCTTTTCGCGCAAGCTTCTACTTCTTAGACTATAATCAAGTAAGACGACAAATTCAAAAAGTGTATATCGAAATAACTCGAAGACAATAAAATACCAGAATACCCTACAGATTTTAAATATACCGGCTTCTTGCCAGTAATGGAAAAATTCGAAAATATCGAACATGCGTTTCTAGTTTGCGACTACATTGTTTTGCAACAACGCGGGGGGCAAAGGGGGAAACGATGTATTTGTGTAGTACCGATTACATATAGCGATCCGTTAAAATTGGATCATTTATTTTATTCAATGGCTATGAAAACCGTTGAATATTTTTGTGTTATAGTTTAGCCGTTGGTCAGGCGTATAGTTTGTAGTAGTAGAATTCTACCTGACCTTTAGTTTTAGTTTGTTCGAGCCTTTGTTACTTAATGTACCATTCTTTTAAAAAACAAATTCATTATCTAATTCGTCAATGTACTTTGCAGTGACTTCGACTTCTGCTTTACTATTTTCAATATTACTCGTAATTAGATATTGCATATTAAAACTGATCACGCCTTTGAGTTCCTCCACTACCTCTTCTGTTGTTCCAGACATCAGAAAGTAATAGCTAAAAGGATTGATAGAAGTAACCATATCAAATTCACTTAGGTAAGATTTAAGCGCAATACTCAACTCTCCTTGTAAAATTTGTATCTCTCTTTTACTCAGCAAGTTCATTTCTTGATCTATGATTTTCACTTCTCCTAAGACAGATTTACCACCATGAGCACGAACCCTAGCCTGCTCTTGTTTTAATAGACTTTGAAAGATTGCAACTTCATAAATCCCAACAACATCTGAGCTGAGTCCTTTTTTCTTTTCTACTTTCTTAGGCAAACCGTTTAGCACTAAGTATTTACCTTTCGTGCTGAGCACCATTTTCCGAATATGAAATTCTTGTAAATGGTGGATGTCGTTGCTAGTGCGGCAGTCTACACAATTATAAGTAAATCTTGGATCTTGAAAAGGATGATCACAGGTATTGCAAACGTAAATATGCGAAGGTTTGTCATAATCATTTCCGATATGACGTAAGATCTTCTGGCATTTTGGACAAACTAAATCATCCGAATGCTCTTGCATGAAATCCGTCTCTGGTCCTACGTAAGCACAGCGGAAATGGTGAATCAAATCCTTAATTTCTAAATCAATAGAACCACAGCTCTTACAAGTCTCTCTGAGGTTATGATGCGCAGAACCACAATCGCCACAAAGATGAACTTTATCCAACATCTGATCTTCAATCAAAAAACCTTTTCTACGAGCATCGAAAATAATCTCCATCGCTTTTCCATCATCAACATCATCCAATAGATCACTCAAAAACGGAAAGTAATAGTTCGTTCTAGAGAATCGATCTGGAAAAGGTACAAGCGGAGTTCCTCTGGAATATAAGAATTGTAGCAATTTAAATACGTACCCTTCCTCTGCGTTATGGAATTCTTGTTGTAAAAAAACTTGTTCGTTATTTGCTTTGATCTGCTTTACTCGTTGAGCAATCTGTTGATATTGTGCCAAGTCCGTTATCCCGTCACAGGAATGGATTAATAGATCAGAAAGACTTTTGTAAGCTACTGCAAAGATGGGTTTGAGGTAGACATCCGGATCGTAATGTCTTCGTATTTCATGGAATACTTTGGCGTAGACCTTAGCATCCATGCTGTTCACTACAATCGCATCTACATAGAAAACCTGACCGATGTCAAATTTTTCAACATTTTCAACTAGCATAAACAAAGTATCATCGTAATCGATCAAGGTTTGTTTGCTGATGCTTTTTACTGCGCTCATGAGCAAGAGGGATTTGGGACGTTAGTAATATGCATAATCTTGGATTAAGCAGTTAGGAAATAGGATTGTCTGCTAAGGCTGGGCAGACTGAAGAAGGGGAACAAATCCATTTTGGAAATAAAAGCTGGATTTGTAAGTCACAAAAGCCAAATACTATACCATGTATGTTACATAAAAGGCATGTCGCAACAACCTTACTGTTCATCACAGAGATAAGAAAGTTTGCAAAACAAAAAACCCGGAATAGCAGTTAGCCATTCCGGGTTTTCATTTCCTTTAAATTAAATTAACGTTTGTTCAAACGCTCTGTAGTAATCACTTTATTTTGAGCATCCAGTAATTGGACAAGGTATAAACCATTTGGCAAAGTAGCCACATCGTACTTTTCTTCTGCAGCCATTACTTCATACAGTTTTATAGGACTTCCAATCAAACTAAGAATCTTAATCTTGCTTACGTTCTTAGCTTTCGACAACTTAATATAGTGTGTCGCTGGATTTGGATAAACCTTGACTTTTGGATTTTGATTGGTACTTCGAGTAGAGTTGTATGCAGTAAGTCCTTTATCACTAGAACTGCTACTCGCTGTTTGCGACCAGACCATTCCCATAAAAAGGAAACATAGAATGGAGGTGAGTAGTAAAGTTCTTTTCATATTTGATTTAGGATGCTGTTACAATATTGACAAAGTAAGCTAAAATTATGGGCTGAGCAAATTTATTAGTTGACTCTTAAATAATATTTAACTAAATGTCGGTGATTTGTTCTACCATAATCATACAAAAACTAAACCAGCCGACGTTAAGTACCTCACTCTCTTGCAAGTGATCATCATTTACAACACAAATCACATATAAAAGTTGAGAATGTGTTTGATTTATGTTTGTAAAAATGCCCTATACAAACTATACGTCTGTACAGGGCATTAGTTTGGTCGAAGCCAACTTTAATTATTATCTAAATAAGGTAAGGTCTCCCTTATAGAATTCGACATGGCCGTCTACGAATTCAATTTCTGCCATGTAAACAAATACTGCTGGATTCATCATCGAACCTCTGAAGTAACCATTCCACCCCTCACCTTCATCATTAGGATTGAAGTCTGCATTTTCAAATACGAGCTCTCCCCATCTGTTATAAATCTGGAAGTAATTGATATTCTTAATTTGTTTCTCTTCTCCATAAATAGTGAAGATGTCATTATTCAAATCTCCGTTTGGAGAGAAGGCCGAAGGAATGAACACTTTTCTTTCAACATCTAAATCCAAACGAATTTGAGCAGAAGCAATACAGCCATTGATGTCGACCATTTCTGCTGAAATCAACGTAGTTTGATTGAATGGTTTAATATTGATAGTTTTACAATCATCAGTGATGCAATCGTAATCAAAACCAGTACTCCAAACGATGGTATCTATTTGATTCGCGGGAATATTTACAGAGGCTGTAAGCTCAGTACTATCACCCAAAGAGAGCGCTATAATATCTCCACCTAAATTAAAATTAATCGGATCAGGTTCCAAAATCGAAACAGTCGTACTCCACTCACATCCAGCGGCATCTTCAAGACTTAATTCATAATCTCCTGCTAATAAGTTCGGATAAAAGTTATCATTGACATAAGTCGATCCATCGAATGAATACACATAAGGAGGCGTTCCTCCTTCTACTCCAGTAATGGTAACTACTCCAGTCTGCTCTCCATGACATACTGGCATGTTCAAATCAATCAATGCAGCTTGAGGTAAGTTTTCATTTTCTGTTACAGTAGTAGTCGCAATAGAGGTACAACCATTTATTTCATCGGTAACAATCACACTATAAAAACCAGACTGTGTAACGCTTTCTTCTAAAGCCGTTCCAAGGCTCGTATTCGCAGCATCTAACCATTGATAAGTAATATTACTTCCACTAGCCGAACCAATTGCACTGATATTCACTTCTTCTACCTGACAATCTAATTCGTCCAAAGTAGAAGCTACTGCTATTGGTTCAATCGTATTTTCTTCCACAACAATACTTAGATCACTTGTACAACCATTAGATAAATCAGTAATGACCAATGTATAAGTTCCAGAGATATTTGCTTCAGTATTAATTTCAGTTGTAGGCCCTGTCAGACCTGGACCACTCCAGCTATACTGAACATCACTTCCTATCTGAGAACCAGCTCCACTAAGAATTGCAGATGTATTATCACAATCAATAACATCTGGTTGGCTCACATTTATGCTCGGGAAGCTCACGTTATCTACAACTTCTAAGGTCTCCATTGCAGTACATCCAGTAGCCGTGTTGGTTACTAATACTGTATAATCCCCTTCCTCTTCTATTCCAGCTAATGTAGAACCTCCACCAAGGATAGTTCCATTCGAGTCAGTCCATTCGTAGATATGGTCATTTCCTAATGGTGAAACAATTAAATCGACAGCTGTTATATCACAATCAATATTACTTAGCGGGGAGTTCGTAATAATCGTTGGAGAAAGAGTATTAGGTACGACATCTACTTCGTCTGGTGAAGAAGTGCATCCATTGGAAAGATCAGTTACAACTAATGTGTAAGTACCTGCAGTTGTTACTTCTGGATTTAAATCATTTGCATTATCAGCAGTTATTCCAGGACCAATCCATTCAATAAGGAAACCATTATCATAATTTTGACCAGGCTGTAAGACTGTTGTTAGAACATCGCAAGTTAGCTCTTGATCGTCACCAGCTAAGGCAACCGGCACATCAGCACTTTCTGTAACCTCAACTTGATCAGAAACTGTACAACCTGTAGTCGTATTGGTAATTAACAGTTCAAAAATACCAGATTCAGAAACCGTTGGCGTGAGTGTATTTTCATTTCCATTCTGAACAATTCCAGAACCAATCCATTGATAAATAAATTCAGTGCCTGCCGAAGATCCACTTGCATCTAACACATTAGTAGGATCAGCACAAGTTAATTCTACAGGGTCACCTGCTACAGCATTAGGTTGTTCGTTAATAGCTACAGTAACTTCAGTACTTTGAGCAGGACAAGCTGCACCGGCCGCTACTTCATATTGGAATGTGTAGACCAGTGGATTTTGGTTGTCCGTATCGAATGTTCCTAAGATCGGGTCGAAGGCTGTACCTTGAGAATTGCTTGAAGAAGTTTCTGTCCAGGTTCCGTTTGGATCCGCACCAATGATGAATTCGCCTAATGTTAAGACCCCTGTTTCATTTGCGCATAAACTAAAAGGTGCATCCGCTACTCCTGCACTCACTTCTTCATCTACGATTACCTGTTGAGCGAATACTTCAGGGCAGTTGAGAGGCTGCGCATTTGAAAACTGATATTGTATTAAATACTCCCCTGCATCAGAACCGGTAGCATCAAAATCGCTACCAATCAATCCCGCAGGATTAGAACCAAGTGGGGCATCTATAAGCGTCCAAACTCCAGGTTCATCTGTATCAATCGCAGTTGACAAATCTAGTAATCCATCACTATTGCAAATAGGTGCTACGGGTAACAATGTAGCTTCTCCACAAGCACAGTCAATTACTTTTATCGTTACTGGGTAACTTACATCAGGACAAGGTGCCAGGGCACTATTAGTTGTGTAAACAAAACTATAGTCTCCAGCGCTTACACCATCAAAGTTCATATTAGTAAACAAACCTGACGCACCTGATCCATCTGCATCTTCCCAGTTTCCATTTACATCACCAGCGGTTACTAAGTCATAGAGATTGAGTTCTGAACCTGATAATTCTGTATTACAAATTTCTATCTCAGGATCTAATTCTGCTGATGGTAAACTAACAGCGTTAACAGCAATCGTTGTTTCTCCACTACAACCTGAAGCATCCGTAACAGTCACAGAATAGTCTCCTGCTGCGTTTACTTCTAACAATGGTTCTACAGAACCGTCTGACCAAGCATAACTATCAAATCCAGTTCCCACATCTAACATGGTCGCCTCTCCTTCGCAGAAAGCAGGAGCACCTGAGATAACGGGGTTCAAGGATAAACTTTCAATTACTTCTACTACGGCTGCTCCTGTGCAACCAGCATCGTTGGTTACCGTCACAAAGTATTCTCCAGCCTGATCGGTAACTATGTTTTGTACTTCATCTCCAGTTGACCAAACATAGCTTTCATAAGTTCCAACGTTTAAAGCTGTAGAACCTCCAATGCAGAAGGAAGTTGAACCTCCAATGATTGGTTCTGGATTTTGATTCGTTGCTACTGAAACGACCGTTGAACCACTACAACCAGAGGCATCCGTTATGATAACTTCATAGTCTCCACTTTCTGCTACCGTTATAGTTGGCGAATCATCTCCTGTTGACCATTGATACGTTTCCCAGTTATTACCTACATCAAGAGAAGTATTCTCTCCTTGACAGAAAGATAAGTCTCCGCTAACAATAGGAATCAGTTCTGTATTTTCGGTAACGGTAGTCGCAGCCTCACCAGTACAACCATTCGCATCAGTAACGATAAGAGAAATATCTGTTCCTGCATTTAATTCTACTGAAGCAGTGTTATCTCCTGTAGACCACTGATAATTATCATAGGTTCCATCTACAGAAAGGGAAACGAAATTCCCAGAGCAGAAAGAGGTCGGTCCAACAATGGCTATTATCGGATTTATATTTTGAGTTACCTCAAAACTATTCTCAGCAGTACAACCATTTACATCAGTAACGATGACATCGAAAGATCCTGATCCGGCTACGTCAATTGTTTGTGTGATCGCTCCATTTGACCACAGGTATTCACTGTAACCTGTGCCTGCATTTAAAACTGTATTTTCATTTTCACAGAAAGTATCATCTCCGCTAATCGCTACAGAAGGATTTACATTGACGACCATTTCAACAACTCCATCGCCCGTACAACCACTTGCATCTGTAACAGTTACAGAATAGTTGCCTGGATCACTTGTCGCAATGGATTGTGATTCATCTCCTGTCGACCAGTTATAAGAAGTAAAACCAGAACCTGCATCAAGGGTAGTTGACTCCCCTTGGCATAGTTGTAAGTCTCCAGAGATTGCTGGATTCAAAGAAGTACTTTCTGTCACTTCAATCAGTGCTTCTCCAGTACAACCATTCACGTCTGTAACTACTACCGAGTAAACATCTTCTGTGTTTACTTGTAGTGTTTGGGTTATTTCTCCGTTTGACCAGAGGAACTCAGTGTAGACATCTCCTGCATCTAAAGTTGCAAAGTTGCCCGTACAGAATGTTGTAGATCCTGCGATCACTGGTTCTGGCAAATCGTTAGAAACGACAGCAACCTCTGCAGTGCCTGAACATCCTGTCGCGTCCGTTACGAGAACGCTATAATTACCTGTTGTAGAAACAGTAATCTCTTGCGTAGAAGTATTGTTAGACCATTCATAATCAAACCCAGGAGGAGCTATCAATACCGTAGATTCTCCTTCACAAATTGAAAGTTGTCCATCTATTGTTGGTTCCAGATTTTCATTTTCCGTAACGGTAATCATCGTCTCCGCTGTACAACCAGAGGCCAGACTTACGACTACCGTATAATCACCTCCTGAGTTTACAACAATAGATTCAGCGTCCGAGCCATCTGACCATTCATAACTGTCATAGGTATCGTCCAGTTGTAATGTAACCTCACTGCCAGTACAAAATGTTGTTGAACCTAAGATACTTGGTTCTGGAAGTTCACCGATAGTTGCTTCTACGGTTTCTTCAGCGGTACATCCATTGGCATCGGTAACAGTAACAGAATAAGTTCCTGATGCAGTCACTTCCAAGTCTTGATTTAAAGAAGCGTCCGACCATTGATACTCGGTAAACCCATCTCCTGCATCTAGCGTAATAACTTCACCTTCGCAGGCTGGTTCATTTCCGCTTATCGCAATTGTGGGGTTATTGTTTTCTGCAATAAGTATTGTTGCTTCTCCTGTACAACCGCTATTATCCGTAACTGTAACATCGTATTCGCCAGCATCTTCAACAAAGAGGTTTTGCTCCTCAGAGCCATCTGACCAAGTGTAGGTTTCAAATCCTGACCCAGCGTTTAGTAAACTATTTCCACCTTCGCAAAAAGAAAGATCGCCTGAAATGACAGGGTTCAATGAAGAGCTTTCTTCCACAACCGTTGTAGCTTCTCCTGAACAACCATTCGCATCAGTGACTGTTACCGTCAATGTATTTCCTTCCGTAATTTCTACCACTTGATCCTCTGATCCATTCGACCAAACGTAAGTGCTAAAACCTGTACCTGCATCAAGGTTCGTACTACTGCCCTCACAAAAAGTAGTAGAGCCAGCGATTACAGGTTCTGGGTTTGCGTTCAAACTTACATTGAGACTTGCTTCTGCGGTACAGCCATTTGCATCTGTTACCAGAAGTGAGTAAGTTCCTGCCTCTTCTACATTGATCTCTTGTGCATCATCTCCAGTGGACCAATCATAATTTTCAAATGCTCCATCAGCAGTTAATGTAGTGGCAGCGCCATCACAGATAGCGGTTATTCCATCTATACTTACTTGAGGTAAATTATTAGCAGTTACTTCCACAGTGACTTCTCCTGTACAACCGCTGAGGTCTGTTACCGTCACTACGTAACTACCGGTTTCTTCAGCAATAATTGTCTGAGAAGAACTGCCTTGATTCCACTGATAGGTTTCATAACCATTACCAGCATCTAATTCCGTTGATTCTCCTTCGCAGAAAGAAAGCAACCCATCGACTACTGGCGTTAGCGAATTATTTTCAATAATATCTACCATCTCCTCTCCTGTACAACCGTTAGCATCTGTAACAGTTACCGTGTAAGAACCTCCGGCAATGACTTCCAGTGATTGTGTTTCTGTTCCATCCGACCATAAGTAAGTTGTAAAACCTCCTCCCGCATCTATCATCGTACTATTACCTTCGCAGAATGAAGTGGCTCCTGTTATAGCTGGAGCCGGCAATGGATTTACATTTACGGCTATTGCATTTTCAGTCGTGCAACCTACGGCATTCGTTACTGTAACAGAATAAGTCCCGCTGGCATCCACTTGAATATTTTCACCTGAGGTACCATCAGACCATGCGTATGTAGCAAAAGTTCCATCTGTTTCTAACAAAGTGTTTCCGTTTTCACAAAAAGCTGTTTCTCCAAGTATGTTAACTGCTGGTAGTGCATTTTCGGAAACGACAATACTCGCCTCTCCTGTACAGCCACTGACATCGGATACCGTTACTGCATAAGTACCTGGAGTGGTAACGGTTATATTTTGATCTGTTTCACCATCGGTCCACAAATAGGTATCAAAGACACCTGCATCCAGCAACGTGTTTTCCCCTTCGCAGAAATTAGGTTCTCCTGCAATAGCTGGAGACAATGAGCTATTCTCTGTAACATCAATCGTTGTTTCACCGGTACAGCCATTTGCATCTGTAACCGTTACACTAACACTACCAGGTGTGCTCACGGTTATATCTTGAGTTGCATCTCCTGTTGACCATTGATAAGTGTTAAATCCACCACCCGCATCTAAGGTTGAGAAACTACCAGCGCAGTAAGAACTGGAACCAGAAATGAATGGCTCTGGTATTGGATTTTCATCTACCACTACAATAGCCTCAGCAGTACATCCAAAGTCGTCACCAACGATGACGGTATATCCTCCGGCAATTGTAATGTCGGTTGTTTGAGTTTGGTCGCCATTGGACCATTGATAAGTTGTATAACCTACACCAGCATCTAACAAGGTGTTTCCGCCTTCACAAAAAATCATATCGCCAGTTATCGAAGGTGCAGTTAATTGATTCAAAACAACTTCTGTACTTTGAATATCAGCAGCACAACCATCTACAATTATTTGTACATCATAGATCCCAGGCTCTGTTGCATCTGTAGGATTCTGATCAAAAGAAACGTAAGCTCCAGGGCCCGACCATTGATAAGTAACATTGGACCCCGGCGTACCAGTAGTTGCAAATAATGATATTAATTCATCACCACAATAGGGACCTGAGTTAAATGCTGTGGCATCCGGTGCCGGATTCACAATTACATCTGTAAATGCCTCTGGCGATTCACAACCATCAACAGTTACAACGACACTATAAAAACCGGGTTCTGTAGCATCTAAAGGAACTTCTTCTGTAGAAGTATATCCATTTGGACCAGCCCAGAAGAATGTTGTTTGAGTCCCAATGAGTGACGTACTTGCAAATAATTCTATTGGTTGATTTGCACAGTAAGGACCGGTGTTCGAAGCAAAAGCATCTGGACCAGGGGCGGTGAGTACTTCCGTAATTGCTTCTGTAGAAACACAACCACTTGCAGACGTTACCTGCAACAAATAGAATCCTGGTACTGTGGCATCTACTGGATTTTGTTGATTAGAAGTATATCCATTGGGGCCTGACCATAGGTAAGAGCTTGTTGGGTCAGAAGAATCTCCAAACAATTCTATTATTGCTCCATCGCAATACGGGCCTGTGTTAAATGCAATTGCTTCCGGGCCCTCTGATATATTTAATGTGAAAAATTCAATACCAGTACAACCGAATCCATCGGTATAAGTGTAGGTATAATTATAAGTACCTGCGCCAAGTGAAATAGGAAATAAATCTCCTAAAGGAGATATGCCATCTCCGGTCCATACACCACCAGTTGGTGTCGCAAACATGGTTAAGATATCTTGATCTTCACAAACAAAACCAGGATCTACAATTGTAATGAAAGGTGTCAAATTCTCAGTAACAATAATCTCTTCTGTGTTTTCACAGAAATTTCCATCAATGATGGTTACAAAATATTGCCCTTCTGTGGTAGCTACTATATCGGTTCCTGATTCTATTCCTGTCGGTGTATTCCAAGTGATGGTATAGTTTCCATCCCCACCAGTAGGAGATCCAAAAAGATTAACGAATCCATCTTCTTCACAAAAGGAAGCAGGATTAGGGTTGATGGTAATCTCGGGAGAATCAAAAACTTCTATATCTATACTAGCTGTAGGAGGACAAGCATTTGGATTGGTATAAGTAACCGTATAAAATCCTTGCCCCGACGCTGGGTCGAAGACTCCGCCTGGTGCATTCCCGCTCCAACTTCCGCCAGGAGGGCTTGCACTTAAAAACACAGGAGATTCAGATTCACAAAAGGGCCCGACTTGACTTAGTGTTGTTACGCTACAGGCGCCACTAGTGATGGTTACTTCAGCAGTACAAGTTGTTGTGCCTGTACCGTCATCAACCGTTATGGTTACGATATTAGTTCCAACATCATTACATCCGAAAGAAGTAATATCCAGTGTAACATCAGCAGCAGCACAACCATTTACAGTAACATTAGAGACTTCTTCTGGAGTTAGCGTTGCAAGGCAGTTTCCGTCCAGTGCTTTTGTAATATTCATGCATTCTAGGTCAACAGAACCAGTACCTGAATTAAAAATAAAACATTTATTATCAAGCCAGTCTACCCCGTCATTTGCTCCGAAGGGACCATCATAGTCCGTCCCGTCTAAATTGAAACGACCGACCTGTTCGAAGTTAATATTATCTCCACTGTTATATCCAACGGTTGCTGGGGAGCCACCAAACGGGCCTCCACCAGAAGCTGTTCCAGTAGTCCAGTTCATATCTCCATATCGGAACTGAATATTATTTCCGATACCAATGATAGGAGCAGTTCCATCACTAATGATTAGCTGAAAGGTATTCAGCGGGCTACAATTTTGTGAAAACCATCCAACTCCTTCCCAGGTCACGATCATATAATTTCCAAACAGTTTGTAAAAGATCTGTTCACAAGCAGTGTTTCGAGTATCCACATCGGCCCAGAAAGGAGCGATCATTGGGACAAAGTAAGGAAAGCCATCTGGACTAAACTGCGCCACTCCCTGAGTAAAGGAAATATTACCATTTGTATTGATGTAGCAATCCGAGTAGGAAGTACCACAAAAACTAAACGTAAAGCCCATATCAGGGATGTAGAGTGATCCGTCATCATTTCTAGGTACAGGAATGTATGTATCGTCTTTAGGAATATAAGCATCACTACAATCTGCGTTGATTGCTTTTTGAATTCCAGGAGCCGGAGGAGGATTCTCTGCTAATAATTGTTTAGCAGTAATGAATCCTTCATTATATAATTCTTGAAGGGACTTATCCATCATTGCCTCTTTGAGATCAGATGTGGATTGGGCGGTAGAAATTGAAACTGCCAGAAATAGCATAGAAGCTAAGAGTAGAGTTCTTTTCATGATGCAGGGGAAGTTTGCGTTGTTAGTAGGTTATTGAGTTTAGTGTATTCTCACTTTTTCTAGTTAAAATAGGGCGATGCCTTACTAAGACCAACAGATTTAAGGGTTGGCGTTGTGCCAATGATCTTATTTCTATTTACCAGATTTTTTCTTAGATGAACTTTGGATCGAAATTAAATAGCGATATGCGTAAAGAGGGAATTTTCATTGGAGGAAGAAGGTCCTATGTACTAATTCTTAAGACGGATAAAAGTAATTTTTTTCCCAATATTCCCTTTTAATTTGAAGGGCTCTCAAATTTAATTACCGAAATTAGTAATTATATCAAAATTTACAAAGGATTTCTACGACTTTACTTCACCCGCGCCCCTTTTTAAGAAAGATTGAATGCAATAAAAAACCGGTTCAGTCTGAATTAGACTGAACCGGTATCGTATTATTTTCATATAGTCGTTCTACGAACTATAATAATTTCTGGAAGTAATTCACAAATTCATCAACAGACATTGCTCCCTTATCCCCATCTCCTTGGATTCGAACAGAGACCTTCCCATCTCCTACCTCTTTTTCTCCAACGATCAACATAATCGGAATTTTCTTTACTTCCGTATCTCTGATCTTTCGACCGATGGACTCTGCTCTATTATCAATAAATCCTCTGATGTCATGCGCTGCTAACTTCGCTTCTACCTCTTTGCAATATCCTTCGAAGCGTTCACTGATCGGTAGAATAGCAAACTGATCTGGCGTCAACCAAAGCGGGAATTTACCTGCACAGTGTTCTATCAAAACGCCAATGAAACGTTCCATAGATCCAAAGGGCGCGCGGTGAATCATCACTGGTCGATGGGCCTGATTATCAGAACCGATGTATTCTAATTCAAAACGCTCTGGTAAATTATAATCTACCTGAATGGTTCCCAACTGCCAGGAACGACCTAGGGCATCTTTGATCATAAAGTCCAACTTCGGTCCGTAGAAGGCTGCTTCTCCATAAGCAGTTGTTGTTTCCAAACCAGCTTCTTTTGTTGCTTCGATAATGGCAGATTCTGCCTTCTCCCAGTTTTCATCAGAACCAATATACTTTGCTCCGTTTTCAGGATCACGTAAAGAAATCTGAGCAGTGAAATCTTCAAAACCTAATTTTCTTATGAGTAACATGGTTAGATCAAGTACATCCAAGAACTCACCTTTCAACTGTTCTGGAGTACAGAAAATGTGCGCATCATCTTGCGTAAAACCTCTTACCCGAGTCAATCCATGTAACTCTCCACTTTGCTCGTAGCGATAAACCGTTCCGAATTCTGCGATACGAATTGGCAACTCTTTATAAGAATGTGGCCGGTGACCATAGACCTCGCAGTGGTGTGGGCAGTTCATTGGCTTGAGTAAAAACTCTTCGCCTTCCCTTGGCGTAAAAATCGGACGGAAAGAATCCTCTCCGTACTTTTCCCAGTGACCGGAAGTAACGTACAAATCTTTCTTTCCAATGTGCGGAGTGATGACGGGTTGGTAACCTCGCTTGAGTTGTTCTTTTTTCAAAAAGTCTTCTAAGCGAGTTCGCAATGCAGTTCCTTTGGGTAACCAAATCGGTAAACCAGCACCTACTTTTTCAGAGAACATAAACAAGTCCATCTCTGATCCGAGTTTTCGGTGGTCTCGTTTTTTAGCCTCTTCGAGCATATGTAAGTATTGTGTTAGCTCTTTTTGCTTTGGAAAACTAACACCATATATACGCGTCATTTGCTGACGGTTTTCATCGCCCTGCCAGTACGCTCCTGCGACCTTCATCAACTTCACAGCTTTGATACTTGAAGTGTCCGGCAAGTGTGGCCCTTTACATAAGTCTACAAAATTCCCTTGCTCATATAAAGTCAGGGATTCATCGCCTCTTTTTTCAATCAACTCCAGCTTATACTCATCTCCTTTCTCTGTAAAATATTTTACCGCTTCCTCTTTAGAAACTTCTTTACGAACAAAGGCAGATTTTTGTCTAGCCAGTTCGATCATTTTCTTTTCGATCTTTGGAAAATCATCCGTAGATATTTTCTGATTACCTGCATCTACATCGTAGTAGAATCCGTTTTCAATAGCTGGCCCTGTCCCTAATTTTATTCCAGGGTAGACGGCCTCCAGTGCTTCAGCCATCAGGTGAGCAGAAGAGTGCCAGAAGGTTTTCTTTCCGTCTTTGTCCTTCCAAGTGAAAAGTTGCAGTTTAGAATCTTCGTTGATTGGTCGGTGGCTGTCCCAGATTTCTCCGTTCACTTTTGCAGAAACGACGTTACGCGCCAAACCTTCGCTGATGGACTTTGCGATGTCGAGTGCAGTAGCTCCTTGTTCGTATTCCCTGACATTGCCATCGGGAAAAGTAATTTTCATCATTGGTGATTATTTTTTATTGTAGTCTTTACGATAAGACGGATAAAAAAGTTCGTTAAATCAGGCGTGAGTGGCTGATTAATTTAGGGGGCGAAATTACGTTTTTTTTGGGAAAGATATTTAGGATTAGAATTAGTCTTGATTAAGAATATAGCTCCTGAGGCGATCATCAGATACAGTCAGATTTGTTAATCACCTTGAATGATAAACCTATTATATTTATCATTTAGCTTTATCTATTAAATCCAGTGTGTATTCTAACTCAACATCAACGTCATTTATATAGTCTTTGATTTGTGGGGATATAAAATGATCTGGGAACACTCCCCTCTCATCCGATATAGATTCAGATTCTGAAATATGAACAAATCTTCCTACACAATAAAACATATCGGTGTTAGATAATTTATAGGTCAACTGCCCTCCAGTACAATATTTATTACCTCCTAGTTCTTCCCCTATTATAAGTCCCATCTTTAGATGTTTAACAATGGATAAGAAATGTCCAGTTACAGAACCACCAAAACCATCACATAGAAAGTAAGTAGTTCCCTTAAATTTATTCTCAAGCGGATTGAACACTTTATTACTTTTTTCAGATGCCGCTTTTCGGAAATACACGAATGGCTTTTTAGCCAAATGCTGTAGTAGGTATATACCCGCGTCAGAAGATCCACCTCCGTTACCTCTTAAATCAATTACAAGGTTTTTGATATTTTTCTTTTCTATTTCGTAAAAGCTACTATCAATAAACGCTTTAAAAATAGAAAATCGTTGTCCGTAATAGACCCAGTTTTTTATAGTCAATAAAGCCGTTTGATCATCAATGATCTCAAGACACAATTGATCCTCACATATATTCACTGCATTTGATCTTAGTGGTTTGTGTTTATAACTTTTTAATGGATTGAGGTTGATAGGCGCCTTTTGATCTTTCAAAACTACCTCATAAGAATTAGGGAAGTTTAATGCATAAGCAATCATAGCACTTCCATAGGTATTAAACATTTGTCTTTTTCCAGAAACATTAGTGCCTTGAGTACTGATATGAGGAAATATAAGTGCCTTTATTTCTTCTGTACTTTTACCATTGATCTGAAATATCTCTGTCTCTGAATTTATCTTACCTGAGTTAACGAGCGGATCAGATACATACATCCTCCCATCGATTAATTTGACTTCTAAAGGGAAACGCAGTGAATCAGGAAGCATCTCTTCTTCTTGTCCAAAATAATAAACGATGGAGCTATGCCCACAACCTATATTAGCCACAATCTGACTACAGTGCCATACAAACTCTGCATACGAAGTGGAATCGCTTATCATCTTTTTTTTATTTTCTACATCTCGCCAAAATTTTTCTTTACTAATAAATTTATAAGGAATTGGATTGACTTCAGTTAGCGTTTTTGCTAATTCATCAAGATCATTCTCATACTTTTGCTTTGAGTAGACTTTTGAAAACTTATCCTTATCTCTATTTTCAAATTGCATGTTCAGCATCATTCTGTACGCATTTTGATTATCCGG
>JBGCDT010000423.1:0-3905 GCA_045105695.1 Saprospiraceae bacterium
ATAGTTACTTCATAACCAATTTGTCGCAGCTGCTCAGCAACGCCATCGCCAGCGCCCATGAGATACGCAATGTTTTTTCCTTTTGTTTTTAAATCAATTTTTACTGCTTTAGCAGCGGCTTCTAAAAAGACCAATTGACGCGGAATATGCTGATAACGAATGTCATAGCGCGTTTTGTCGAACTGTTTTCCATCCATTTGAATATAAGGCCGGAGGATAGACTCTTGTTGTTCCTTCGGAGGAGTTAGCTGAAATTCAAAGCTTTGAGACATTCCTTTTTTTGCTAAATTGAATTGTACAGAGTCAGGAGAGCAGCTCCATCCTTTCTGATGTCCAGGGAATAAAGTTCCACTAATTCCGTCTGTCCCAGCACTGACCTCAACGCTAATAATTTGCGGAGCATCATCAGGGAAAATATAGACCGATTCTTCTAGCTCCAGAAAGACCGGAGGAGTAACTTTCACTGGTTCGTAAATCTGACCGACCACGGGATCAGTGAATTTATGAGCGATTGGAAAAGAGTAGGGGATTTGTGCCCCAGCTATTTCTAACAATACATTTACGGATAATTGATTTGGCGTCTCTGGCAAACCTCTCAGCTTCTGAGCAGGAACATTGTACATTCCTAAGCTCGCTTTTTCTTCCAGCCAATATGGATTATCGTAAGTTGCATTTTCGGGAATTATTAAACTAGATGAAATGATTTTGCTTTCGTTAAATGGAAGTTCCGTTTTTTGGATATTCATCGATGAACTCTCCTCTGACGCTACTAATTTAATATTTGTCGGACTCTGATTCACCATTTCCAAATCAATAGAGATCGTATCCCCTGGAATGTACGTAGCGCTCTCCGCCAATGGCACAAAGTGTAGATTCGCACAATCGAAAATGATCTTTTTGAGCTTGGTTAGTTTTTCTTCACTCAACTGTCCGTCTTCATTTTTCTGCGTCTGCTGATAAAGTTGAACTAGATCAGGTAAACTATTATAGGGCGTAGAAAAATTATACTCAGACGTAATTTTCTTAATAATTTTTTCTAGTATTTGATAACTTCTTTTTTGAATAGGCTCAAGATTTTTTTCAGAAAAGAGATTATCCCCATTCGAAAGCTTTTGGCCTTTTATCAACTCCAAATACTCAAAGTGTTTCCCCAATTTTGGAGTCGTTCCCATGCCTTGACAACGATGTTGCGTTCTCGAATTTGCAGCCATCTGATTATTAGAAATTCCTTTTCCATAATAATGAACGCCAACATCTAATTTTACAAAATCATTTTTTGACATGGCCTTTTCAAACTCTTCATCAGAGTCATAAAACCAGGAACTCTGATTTAGAAATAACCTTTTTGGTTGAAAAACCGATACATATTTTAATTGCTCAGGAAAGACATTTTTATCACCAGCCATATCAAACGCTTTTACCGAAAGGATAGCAGAAGCGGTATGATGTCCATGAGTTGTACCAGGTGTTCGATGATCGAAACGATTAATAATAACCTCTGGCCGCACTTTTCTGATTACCCAAACAATATCTTCCAGTAATTTATCTTCTTCCCAGATTTCAAGCGTTTCGTCAGGTGATTTAGAATAGCCAAAATCATTAGCCCGTGAAAAAAACTGATGCCCTCCATCTACCGCTCTTGCATTTAGCAGCTCCTGCGTTCGTATAACACCCAGTTGTTCCCGAAGCTCAGAACCAATACGATTTTGTCCGCCATCTCCTCTGGTAAGCGAAAGGTAAGAAGTGTTTACCTTCAAGTGATTTGATAAATAGGCAATCAGATTCGTATTTTCATCATCAGGATGTGCAGCTATGTAAAGAACTGATTTTGAGTTGCTTAGCTTTAGAATGTCTTCGTAGATTTCATAAGAAGTAGGAGTCGGACCTTGCCCAGGAGGGTGTGGACAACAGAGACCTTCATACTGACTTTGAGCCACCAGTAGCGTACAGCTCAAAATTATGCACAACAATAGTATTACATTTTTCATATTGTATAAACTAAAGGAAAAGAGTAGATTTAAAAAAAGGAATTAAAAGTGCGCTAAATTATGGAATAGTTTGGTAATTTAGAGTCTGCTATCAAGTCAGTAGTAAAGTTTAATTCTGACCAGCAGATCGCCCACCTTAATTTCACCCAGTTTTATTATTTACAATTTTTTCTATTTATTTGAGGTTTATTTCAAATTCCTCAAATCGAATTTTAACCATTCTTAATTCAACCACCATGAAAAACGGCATCGCTTTTCTTTGTTTTTTATTTATTACAAATTTTAGTGTACAAGCTCAATGTCCAGTTAGCACTAATCCGAATATTCACGTTGTTCAGCAAGATGAAAATCTATATCGGATTGCCAGAAAGTACAATATCAGTCTGGATCGTTTGCTTATGCTAAATAATATGCGCGAAGATGATTTATTACCAGCTTGTAAAAAGCTAATCATCAGAGCTACTCAATCGCAGCCGCAAACCACCACTTCTCCAGCACCTGCTAGAACTGCTACAACCTCAACCTCGGTTTCTACTCGACCAGATATTTACCTAGGTCAAAAACAAGCGGGAAATCGACACACGGTCCAACCCGGCGAAACGATGGCTGGCCTTGCACGTCTTTATGGTTATACCGAAGAACGTTTCCGCGAATTTAATGCAATGGGGCTGGAGCGATTAACCGTTGGTTCTATAATCCTTTCTCACGACTGTGCTTGTGATCGCTTGTCTTACGATGTAAACGGAACTCCTCCTGGGACTATTAATAATCCGCCTGAGATAGACGTCACATCGACTTGGCATCCACCAACGACGACATACTACGATGATGAAAAACCAGCACGAATAAATACTCAGACAAAGACGGACAGACATAGTCCAATCAGTCCAACTGATGTTAGAAAAAACAATACTTCTACAACTACTAGTCAGCCATCCACTGAAAGCACTAGACCGACATCTTCTTCTATGAAAAGTCTGGAAATGGATATGCTTACAGAGATCAATTTACTTCGTTCAAATCCATCGGCTTACATCAGTTATGTAGATACTTATGTGGCTAATGAAAAAGCTTCTGGAGGTTTTCCAATTGATATGTCTGTTGTAAATGAACTGAAAGGGGAGTTAAGAAAATTAGGTAAGTTATCTCAGCTTGCGCCTAAAGAATGTGTGTACACCGCTGCAGTTAAGCACGGGCAAGACTGCCTCAAAATGAACAGTTTAGATCACGTAGGTTCTGATAAGAAATGGCCTTGGGATAGAATCCTCAGAGAGTGCCCTGATCTGAAATACGGAACGGAGAACTTAGTCGGAGGCCCTGATAACGTGAGAGAATCCGTAATTGTATTATTGATTGATGAAGGAATTCCTAGCCGTGGTCATCGTAAAGCTTTGTTGAATCCAGAGTGGAAATATGCAGCTTGTCATAAGGTAGGGACAGTGGGAGGAATGCCGCACTGCTGGATTCAGAAGTTTGGACATTGATTCACTTCATTTTTTATGAAAAGAGAATTTGATTCCGATGATTTTATAAGGTTGAGGGAAGCAGAAAAGAAAATGACTCAGTCAAGCCTGTTCATAATTTTTGGAATTATTCCAATTTTTATTTTTCTGTTTCCCTTCGTTCCAACTGAAGCCGGTTTAGCTACCAACCTACAAGAATATGAATATCATATAAAGGTTGGGACATTAGTATCTATTCCGGTAATAATTGCTCTGTTTTGGAGGCATTATTCTTTCAAAAAAGATTTCAAAAAGGCTATTAAACATTCATTTGAGTTTGTATTACTCAAAAAGGAAAGAGGTCCTATGAATGATACCTTCTTCCTTATTTCAAAAGATAATAAAGAAGAAGTATACGAACAGGAATTTAACAAAGCAAGAATAGGGGATCAGATTAGAATTTGGAAAAGTGAAG
>JBGCDT010000424.1:0-3652 GCA_045105695.1 Saprospiraceae bacterium
AGTAACACATATAATTTAACGGAGGTTCTAAAAACAATCCCTCGCTGGAAACGATCTATCCTCACGGTCACAGCCATCGCTTTCATTGGTAGTGTCATCATCACGCTTATGATGGATAATTATTACCAGTCTACTACCGAATTTTATGCTGCCAATCCCGATTTGGCAAAACCAGAACCTGTTGGCCGAGAGTCAGGGGATCGAGATTATTATGGAGAAGATGAAGATCGGGATCGTGTCCTGAGTATTGCGGAGTCGGGTCAGGTGCTCAATTACCTTATTCAAAAGTACGACCTGTATGAGCATTATGATATTGATACTTCCAGCATCAGGGCTCCTTATACCGTAGCTAAAAAACTAGGTGGTTTGTATGAAGTCATTCGAACTAAGTTTGGTTCCATCAAAATTTCGGTGGAAGATAAAGATCCTAAGTTAGCTGCTGTCATGGCAAATGATGCACGTACTAAAGTAGAAGAGATCAGTCGCGTTCTCATAAAAGGAACTCAGAACAAACAGATAAATTCCTTTAGAGAAAATATAAAAGCGAAAGAAGCAGAGATAAAAACATTAGGAGATACTCTTCAGAACTGGCGAGAAGAATATGCCATCTACAATACCATCACTCAGTCTGAGGTCTTACCGGAGTTAGTCGCAAAGGCTAAATCTAAAAAGATTAGAATGGAAAAAAAATTGGAATTACTAAGAGCAGCTAAAGTACCTAGAGATACCATTATTTATTTGGAAGCGGAGATTGCTGGGTTAACTTACGAAGAAGAAGGGCTTACGGAAACGTTGAAAACATTCAACAAGGGAATGGGTAAAATCCAAGTCCTCACCGAGCAACATGAGGAAGCTCGTAACCAGCTTGCATTGGACAAAGAAAGACTAAAACAACTAGAAGCTGTAAACCAATCAGACTTCAATGCCATCTATATTGTAGAAGAGGCAACGGTTCCAATTGTTAAATCAAAACCTAAACGTAGCATTCTGGTAATAGCTGCAACGATGGTTGCTTTCTTCTTTAGTGTTCTCGGAGTACTATTGTTAGAAATTTATAGAAAAGTAAACTGGAGAGAAATCTGGGATGCCGAATAAATCATTTTCAGCAGATGAACAGGCAAAGCTGATCTTCAAAGGATACAGCGTAATTGTATTGTTAAGCGTCTTGCTTGGCCTTGCAACAGAAACCTATGCACTATTCGGATTACCTATTGTCCTGAGCGTTGCTTATGTGACGATCCTTGATTTTCGAAAGTTATTTTATCTCTTGTTGGTTAGCATTCCGCTTTCGATGGAGGTTGCGCTTCCCGGGGGCTTTGCGACAGATTTGCCAGGCGAGCCTTTGATTATTGCTCTGCTACTCATCTATATTGTTTACCTCCTTCAATTTCCTGAAAAAATAAACGGACGAGTTCTTGCCCACCCTATAACAATACTCTTACTAATCCACTTCATCTGGACGGTGGCCACCTCGATGCTTGCTGAGATGCCAGTCATTTCCATAAAATTTTCTCTTTCTAAATTTTGGTACATAGCCGTTTTCTTTTTTCTAGCTGGCCGAATGTTAAAATCAGAAAAGGAAATCAAGACCTTCTTCTGGTGCATTTTCATTCCTTTGATATTTACTGTAATCTGGACTACGATCATGCACTCTTTCAATGGTTTTGCTTTTGACAAAATCAATAATGCCGTTCAGCCATTCTATAGAAACCATGTTTCCTATGCTGCGATATTGGCTTGCTTTATTCCAATTGTATGGTATGTCAGAGGACTTTATCCCAAAGGATCAAGGCTTAGAAAATTACTAGGCTGGTCTCTTTTCATTGTACTCATCGGCATTCAACTTTCCTATACGAGAGCAGCCTATGTAGCTGTGGTAATCGCCATTGCAGGGCACTTTATTGTCAAATTCAGATTGATGAAATTTGCTTTGGCTATTAGCTTCGCTGCAGTCTTTAGTATATTCTTTTTCTTAGCAAACAACAATCGCTATTTGGATTTTTCTCCTGATTTTGAACATACGGTAGCCCATCATGAATTCGATAATCTGATCGAAGCTACTTTTAAAATGGAAGATATTTCTACCGTTGAGCGCTTCTATAGATGGATTGCAGGAACCTATATGATACCCGTCCACCCTTGGAAAGGAGTAGGTCCGGGTAACTGGAGATACCTCTACAAAGGCTACACCGTGACCAGTTATCAAACCTATGTCAGTGACAATCCTGACCGGTCGGGTATACATTGTTATTACCTCATGGTTCTGGTAGAGCAAGGTGTTTTCGGATTTTTGATCTTTCTATTTTTCACAGCTTACATTCTATTGAAAGCAGAAAAAATATACCACGAGACAAAAGCCCCTTGGCGTCAATCTGTCGTTTTGTTTTGTATACTTTGCCTGATTGTTATTGATGCGCTTTGCTTGATTAATGATTTAATAGAAACAGACAAAGTTGGAAGTTTTTATTTTATCACACTAGCCTTATTGGTCAATATGGATTTAGCCAATAAAAAAGATGCCCGCCATGAAGCCCTTACTGAAGGATAGACTCCAAAAAATATCGGCACTAGCTCTAGCTGGTAAATGGAGACGACTTCTACACGCTCCTAAACGCTACGTCAGCGGACAATACTTTTTCAGGACAACTTATCAAAAAACAAAAAAGGGAAAGCTTGTTGAAGCCAATACTTTTTTTGATACTTCAATGAATGTCTTACTTCCCGCAGGTATGGATATTTATTTGCTTGGTGCAAAAACGCATGATTCAGAAATTCGCTTAACGCTCTGGATGTTGAATAATCTGACAAACGGAAACACCGTGTTAGATATCGGGACACACTTTGGTTTTTATTCGCTGCTTGCTGCAAAACTTGTCGGTAACAATGGAAAAGTAATCGGCATTGAAGCCTCTAAAGCAGTCCATGAGGTTTGTCAAAAGAATACTACCTCTGTTAAAAACATTCAGCTGTTCCACTTAGCCGCTACGGATCAAGATGCGGAATTGTCTTTTTATGAATTTCCAGTGCTATACTCAGAATACAATACTATTGATCCTGAGCAATTTGAAGATAGCGACTGGGTAAAAGAAAATCCACCTCAGCAGATCATAGTAAAAGGTACTAGAGCAGATACCCTTTTACAGTCCTGTAATGCCATTCCTGATTTCATAAAAATAGATGTAGAAGGAGCAGAGGCCAAGGTCATCAGCGGCTTGAAGAATACGCTTGTGAAACATAAACCTATCGTCGCTTTGGAATATCTTTCTGACGAACGAACGAACTCGGCACATGCCCTAGCGGCCCGACAGTTATTTGACTTTGGGTACCAGGCTTATTTCATAACTGAATCGGGTGGCTTGAAACGAACGAATGATATTGGTGAGGATATGCGGATTGGAAATATAGAGTCTGATAATGTAATTTTTCAATGCACTTAATTTATAGTTTCAGGAGATTTTTGTCAACTATTTTTTACCGCAAAGGCTTGCAACGTGCATTTCTCATCGCATTAAACTTTGCGCCGTTGCGGTGAGTCCTCTAAACTAAAAAACCCAGATTAAAACCATTGCGATTCTAATCTGAGTTTTAAGATTTGTAGCGTGAGAGTGACTTGAACACTCGACCTCAGCATTATGAATGCTGCGCTCTAACC
>JBGCDT010000425.1:0-11218 GCA_045105695.1 Saprospiraceae bacterium
TATCACTTAAGTAGAAAGTAAACTTAGCGAAATCAATATACATGACATCAGTACCTTGGTCAGAATAGAAAGACCAATTATCATTGTTGAGTTCTAATAAGTTATATTGATTATTGTCGGTGCTGACAGATGTTTGAGCGAAGACAGTAGAGAAGGACGTGCAAAGCACAAATGCGAGAGTGAGAAGATTTTTCATGATAGTTAGAGCGTATTTTAGCCTATTTTTTATTGACATTCAGTGAGAAAAAATGGAGAAACACTGAAGCCGGGTATTTTATTTCGTTTTCAAATATATTGCTAAATGACCAGAATTAAAAATTTTGTCTTTTTCTAAAAAATCACACAATAAGCTATAAAAGCGTAGTTACAAACAAAACATTTTGAAGAATCACACAGAAATATTAAAAAACGATTGACTAATCTATAATCTACAGAATCATATTTTGTTTGATTAAAATCGAAAAAATGTAAGCAAATGGGCAGTTTAGAGTCAGATTGTTATAGAAATAAGGAAAAACCTGAAATACAGCGAATATTCTTCGGTAATCCCATTTGATATTTTCTACCCTAAATGGTCTAGAAAAAAGGTCAGCTATTTAATACATCGAGGATATTTTCGTAGATCGGCTCTTGTTGCTTCATCGAGGAAGGATTGATCCAAAGGGCGCTTTCAATCGCCTCCTCTGCCTGCGGAGTGAGTTCTTGATCTGGAGCAGACATTCGATACCAAAATGTTTTTTTCAATACTCGAACCTTCTTTCTAGGATGACGGTAAGTATGCCAAGTATTAATAAGCTTATGTTCTAGTTTAACACTTTTCAAACCCGTTTCTTCCATGACTTCACGGATAGCAGCAGCTTTTTTCTTTTCTCCTTTTTCAATTTTCCCTTTTGGCAAATCCCAGTACCCCAATCGTTGGATTGCTAAAACTTCTCCATCAGGATTATAAACTAAGCCCCCAGCCGCTTTAATAATCAAAAAAAGGCTTTTGAAATCCGACCATAACTTGTGGAGATCATCGGAATAAATAATTAAGGTTCGTGGATCAGTTGACTTTTCCATAAGGTCAACATGATTCAATAAAAACTTTGATTTTCCTGTATAACGAGAAATCACGTTAACTTCTTTGTCCTTTGAATACGCTCCTATATCTCCAACACTCATCAACAAAAGAGGCTTCTCATTAATATAAATTTTGTACATTTGCGACGTTTATTTTAAAATAAATAGCTAGAATCTATACAGTTATTCTATTCACTAATATTAATAGCACTTTGTTTAGCGAGCGTTTCTTTTACTAAACTTTCGTAAAACATATTTAACGAAGCCAGATAGACTCATGACTCACAGTTCCACCGTAGCACAACAACTATTGCAAATAAAAGCAATAAAACTTAGCCCCCAAAATCCTTTCACCTGGGCTTCTGGTATGCTATCCCCTATCTATTGTGATAACAGAATCAGCCTTTCTTATCCAGAAGTACGTAAGACTATTGTTAGCGGTTTCGTTGAACTCTCAGAAAAATTCGGAGACTTTGATACCATCGCAGGAGTTGCCACTGCTGGAATACCTCATGGCGCGTTAGTAGCTAATGCACTGGATCTACCTTTTATATATGTTCGATCAAAAGCAAAAGCACATGGTCGTCAGAATATGATTGAAGGAAAAGTAACTGGCAATGAAAAAGTACTGGTCATAGAAGATTTGATTTCTACTGGAGGTAGCAGCATGCTCGCTGTGGATGCTCTTAAAGAAGCAGGATGTAACGTTGTAGGGGTAATGGCCGTATTTAGTTATGGATTCGAAAAGGCAAAGACCACTTTTGCAGAAGCAAACTGCCCTATGAATACCATTACAAATTACGACACATTGCTAGAAGAAGCCGTAAAAAGTAATTACATCGACTCCGATCAAATCGAAGTATTAAAATCATGGAAAGCCAATCCAAAAGAATGGGCGCTTTCTATTAAAGAATAAAAACCGATTGAAAACCACAGCTGAAAACGAATATTTGTAAGCCAATACATTACCTACTTTAAAACAGCTACCACAAATTATTTTATGGGTATTATCACAAAAAATTCTGAAGCCTTTCTTCACAAGTACATCAACAACGCTTCGCCGACTGGCTTCGAAGCACCAGGTCAAAAGCTTTGGTTAGAGTATCTCAAACCCTACATTGACGATTGGGATATTGATACTTATGGTACCGCTTATGGGATCATCAATCCGGGTCAAGATTATAAGGTTGTAATCGAAGGTCATGCTGATGAAATTTCTTGGTTTGTACATTACATTTCTGACGATGGTTTCATTACCGTAATTCGAAATGGTGGTTCCGATCATTTGATTGCGCCTTCAAAGCAAGTAAACATTCATACTAAAAAAGGAATTGTAAAAGGTGTTTTCGGATGGCCTGCCATTCATACCCGAAAAGGAGAGAACTCAAAGTTGGTTCCTAAAATGGAAAATATTTTTATTGATGTTGGAGCAAAGGACAAAGATGAAGTTCTTTCCATGGGCATCCATGTCGGTTGCGTAATCACTTACCCAGATGAACTTTCCGTACTCAATGATAAGTTCTATGTTGGTCGAGCACTTGATAATCGAATGGGTGGATTCTGTATTGCAGAGGTGGCCAGATTACTAAAAAAGAACAAAGTAAAATTGCCTTACTCCTTATACATTGTGAATTCTGTACAAGAGGAAGTTGGACTGCGAGGAGCAGAAATGATAACACAGCGCATCAAACCAGATGTGGCTATCGTAACTGATGTTACTCATGATTCGCAAACGCCACTTGTGAATACCAAACAGGTCGGTGATGTGAAATGTGGTGATGGACCTTCTGTTACTTACGCTCCAGCTGTTCAGCGAAACTTGTTAGACCTCATCATTACTACCGCTGAGAAAAATAAAATCAACATTCAAAGAGAGGCTGCTTCACGAGGAACAGGAACAGATACAGATGCCTTTGCTTATTCAAATGGAGGTGTTGCCTCTGCCTTGATTTCGCTTCCGCTCCGATACATGCACACTACGGTAGAAATGGCGCATAAAGATGATGTGGAAGGTGTAATTTCTTTGATCTATCAGACATTGAGAAAAATCAAGAAAGGACATGACTTCAGATATTTTACTAAAAAATAAATGTACGTAAGAATATTGTTAGAAAAAAGCACTCTCAAATCTGGGAGTGCTTTTTTGTTTTGAATTTCTTAGTTAAATTTACAAGAGTAACTTTTCAATAAAAAAACTTCAACATCAGAAAGCTGCTTAAAAAATTCATCGATTTAATTCTTTACGGCAATTACTGGATTGCACTCTGCGCACTTGCCATGTTGTGGCAAACGCGACTGTTGTTAGGATTAGATTTTGGAATGGATTACCTGAGTAGTTTTGTTTTTCTTTCTACTTTATTTCTGTATGCCGCTCATCGTATTGTTGGTATTTCCAGACTGAAGGATTTCTTTGATGTTGATCGATACAAAGTGATTGCTAGTTTCAAATGGCACATCATTTTGTACGCCGTTATTGCTGGGATAGGAAGTCTATATTGTTTTTTGAAGCTAAATTACTCTTTGCAATTGGCTATGGTTTTACCAGGTTTGTTTTCACTGGCTTATGTTATTCCCTTCTTAGGAAATCAAAAAAGACTTCGAGATATTAATCATGTAAAGATTTACCTGATTGCTATTGTCTGGGCTTTCGTAACCGTATCATTACCTGCAATGCAAGTCGGCAAAGCCACTACACTTCCCATCCTTCTGATGTTTTTCGAAAGAGCTATTTTTATTTTTCTAATCACTTTACCTTTTGATATCAGAGATTTAAAAGTGGATGCTTTCAATGGAGTAAAAACAATACCTGCTCAATTGGGATTGCATAAAACTTTGCGATTGGCTTATGTATCTACGTTTGTATTTGTACTGTTAGTGGTAATTAATTACTACAATCATCAGTATGGATCTGGTCAAACATTGGGCTTAATCGCATCAGGAATTATTACCGCCTGGTTTGTTTCTAAGAGTAGTGAGAATCAACATGATTATTTCTATTCAGGACTGATGGATGGAACAATGATCTTGCAGTTTTTGCTAGTATTGTTGTTTGGATATATATCAACTGCATGAGAATCTTAAAACTTTAGAAATAACGTGTACACATTGTTGGAAATAAATCTTAGAGAGAAGAAGGAGCCACTAAACCGAGGGAAAAGATAAGCCAATGATGAATGACCAAAATAAACAAACAGATGTACGGATTACTAATCTACAAAATCAATAGTAATAATAACTCAGGAGCTTAGTCCATTTAAATTAAAGACTAAACTCCTGAGCTATCTAAAAGTACACAATAGATTTAAACTACTCCTCTTCAACCTTCATAAGGTGTTCCACCCCAGCGGCAAATACACCAAGCCCGCCATCTATATTTCGATGTACCGTAACCGGTTCGGCAAAGGTGCCAAAGTCAGAACCTTCTCTGAAGTCACGAGCCGACCTAGAATACAAATACCAATCTCTGGAAACAGATCTAAAAATAACATACATGTTATCAGCGTAATCATTATCAAGTTGTAAATTCAAAGTGTATTCACTCCCATTGATAGCAAGATCATCTAATAGGAAGCTGTTAAAAGTGTTTCCCCTCTGGATATTAGGATCGTTCGTCTCAACTCTAATGTCAAAGAAGTTCACTTCCCCTGGAGTAGATTCATCTCTATAAGCTATGTAAATTTCATAGTAGTTTTCTTCATCAGCTGGATCCGTAAAAGTAAGGTCAATACTATTCAACCGTTCGCCCTCATCTCCTATTCCTCCATCCTCATCGAACTTAGCAGAAGTCAATGGCACAGCCTCTTTAGGCATATATTGAACCGCCCTAACAGAAGGATAATCAGGGTGACTAACCTTAATTTCAAAGCTATCCCCAAGGCCTCCAACCGGCTCATTGAATGAAAGGCAGTAGTTGATTCCTGTAAACTGGAAATCATAATTATCAACTTTAGACTCCAGCGTATATTTTAATTCTCCTTGTTGAAAAATCTCTACAGTTGCATCATTCAAAAAGCGTTCATCAAAATCGCCTGTATTGTCCAGTAGACCGTAACTTCGGGTTATTCCTGCGTTGATGATCGTATCATTTGGTTTAATAAAAGTGTGTACCACAATCTCAGGGTCATGCGGTGGCGGATCAACTTCAAGAGTTGTCTCAAAACTGAAACCACAGGATGACATAAAGACGGTTGCTAACAATGCTATTACAAAAATATATTTTTTCATGTCGTTTTATTTTTAGGTTCTTATTTTCTAACTTTTCTAAAATTCAATGTTATAACTAAAATAAGGAATCACGGGGAACAGGCTGGCTTGTTTTAATTGCGTTTCGCGAACAAAGTTTCCATTGTCATTCACAACTGTATCGTCACTGGTAAACAAAAAGAATGGGTTGTTCCTATTATATACATTGTAAGCTCCAAATGACCAAGTCCGCGTCCAGCGCTTCTTTTCTTTTACGAGATTGATTCCAAAATCAAACCGGTGGTAAGACCTCATTCTAAAGTTGTTGCGATTTTCGTAATGCTCTAAATTGGTCTGGTTGACAAATGGTCGGTTAGGAAAAGACAACTCTGGCGTTAAACCATTGTATTTAGAATTAGCTAAAGTAAGTGCATTACCTGTCCCGTAAACCCAAGTTCCAGCAATGTTAATTCGTTTAGAAATTTCATAAGAAGCTACAATTGAAATATCATGTCGTCTATCATATTTGAAAGGATAACGTCGTCCAAGATTCAATTCTTCAAATTCACGCCATGACCAGGAGAGTGTATAACCAACCCAACCTGAGAAACGCCCTTTCTTCTTTTGCACTAAGAATTCAAGTCCGTAAGATTGACCATCTCCCTGCGTAACATTGTCCTGCCAATCATTTAACTGAAAAAGACTAGAACCTTCTTTGTAGGAAAGCAGGTTTTTCATTTCTTTATAATAAGCTTCTATACTTACTTCATATTCTTTCTTGAAGGTTTTAGCTAAACCCAGTCCTACTTGCCAACTGTCCTGCGGTTTTACTCGTTCTGTGGTCGGCAACCAAAGATCTGTTGGCAAACCAATTCCTTCGTTGGTTAGCAACTGAACGTATTGTCGCATCGAAGCAAATGAGCCTTTCAATGCAACTCTTCCTGGCAACATATAACGCATTCCCAAACGAGGCTGTACTGAAGTATATGTTTTTCCAGGTATATGAAAAGCAGAAAAATGAACCCCTACATTCATTTTTAGATTATCGCCAATTTTCATATCATCCTCAACATAGGCAGCATACTCCTGAGCGTTCACATTAGCTTGTCCTAGTGTTGTATCCAAAGTGAAAGGATCAAAAGAATCCATAAATTCTACCTTCAGGTCGAACTTACCAGGCTTGAAGGTGTGGTTAATTACGCTTGCGCCAAAACGGATAAAATGATCTGGATCAGGGACATAATCAAAGTCCATTTTAAGCGCCACATCATCAATACCTGATAAATAATTGATAGAGAAATTTTCACGCTCATCACCAAATTCATATTTTTCGCCAGCAGCAGTATTGAAATTATAGCGGCTATAAGTAGCTGTCAAATTACTAAACAACTTATTGCTCCAGAGGTGATTCCAGCGAAGTGCTGAAGTTAAATTCCCCCAACCAAGTCCTATATCTGTTTCGGAAAGATCTCTATTTCCATTAGTTGAATTGTCATAGGTTTCTCTTAAATAGAATTTATCCTTACCAGTATAAACAGAAAGGTAAAGCCGATCTTTATCAGAAAAACGGTGATTTATTTTTCCATTAAAATCATAAAAATAATAACCCGCTACGCCAGAAGAACCACTCTCTTCGAAGCTTCTCTTAATAAATGGCCGAGCTAAAACATCAATATAAGTTCTTCGACCAGACAACATAACAGATGTATTTTCAGACAAAGGACCTTCGACCGTCATACGTGAAGCGACCAAACCGATCGAACCTGCACCTTTCCATTCGTTCATATTCCCTTCCTTCATATTGATTTCAATTACAGAAGAAAGCCTTCCTCCATAGCGAGCAGGGAAACCACCTTTTGTCAGTTTCACATCTTTGACTGCATCTACATTAAAAACAGAAAAGAATCCAAAAAGGTGAGAGGCATTGTATACAGGCACTCCATCCAGAAGAATCAAATTTTGATCGGGACTACCTCCACGGACGTACAGACCACTTTGTCCCTCTCCTCCTGACTGCACACCAGGAAGCAATTGCAAAGCCTTCAAAACATCTGTCTCCCCCATCAAGGCAGGAATCTTTTTGATCTGAGCAATCGGTACATCGATACTACTCATCTGACTTTGCTCTTCAATGGTTTTTAATTCTTCAGCTACAACTACAACTTCCGTCAAAGAAAGTTCTTGCTCTAGTTTGACATTAAACGTCAGGTCTTCATCTAGCATTACTTTGAAACTCTGTGGTTGATAACCAATGTAGGAAAAGGTCAGCATTACAGAATCTTTTGGTAAAGTCAGACTATAAAATCCGTAGATATTGGAAACGGTTCCTTTGCTGCTTCTTAAGTCAAAGGCATTGGCTGAGATGAGTTTTTCGCCAGAGCCCGCATCTTCTATGTAGCCGCTGATGGTAAATTTTTGTTGCGCAAAAGCATTGTTAGGGAGGCCAGCTAAAAGCAGGCAGAGGAGCAACATGGAGAGGTGCTTCATGAGTTTGGAATGTTTTAATTTAATGGTATTTTTAATTATTTAGAGCTTTGTAATTCGTTTGGCTTGGGCTGCAACTTCCAGGTTGCGGTTCAAGTTTCCTATTAGGTTTTCTATGATAATTTGAACCGCAATTCTAAATTGTAACCCAAGATTTCGCTAGCGGCAGAACTGCTATTTTTCAATTTGCTATTGGATAAAAATTTTCAGTGACTTTGTATTGAGTAACACCTTCCTCTTTCCATAAGGTAAATGTTCCTCCCCAAATAATTTCAGGGTATTGCAATATCTGTTCTGTCATGTCGCCCACCGCTCCTATCAATTTTGCATCAGGCAAAGACATCATTTCAATTGCTTTGTGCGGAGCAAACCATTGTACGTCCAATTTTTCTTCAGGTAGTATTAGTTTTCCATCTATCGTTTTACAAACGTAATGTTGTCTAAAGGATGACTGGGGTTTATATTCTGAAACGAACATAAAAATCCCCGCTAGTTTAGGTGTCGAAATGTTTAGTCCAAAACTAGAAGCCAAGTTCTTCAATCCATCATTAGTAGTCACTTTATTATTGTGACGTAGTGCAGGTGTCATCCAACCATTCTTATGTTTTTCTAACAAGACTTCTCCGTTTTCATTTAAAATGATTAATCGCTGAATGGTGTAGGAATCACTAATGGTTTCCTGGGAAAATAATTCTCCACTAGTTAGTAGCACGAGAGCTAAAAGTAGTATTTTATTCATATTATTATTTAAGTCTAATTATCCAATATTCTACAAACGAGATTAAAACAGCAAACGTTTGCTATGAGACTCAGTTTAACTTCAAAGAAGACTCTTAGTAAACAAATTCGTTTCAGCACTTTTGGAAAACAATAATGCTCGATTTATAAACCAAATAAAAAAACCAGAGGAACCAATTAGCTCCTCTGGCATTCAATCTTTCTGAAAACTTATCGTAGAGGTCACTTACTATACAAATCTGTACGGCGCTCCCCCCTATTCGTTTTTCAATTATTTTTCATCTTCATTCAAAAATGCATAACGGTAATCCGTCGGCGGTACAAAGTTCTCCTTGATTGTTCGTGGAGATACCCAACGGAACAAGTTCAGGATAGAACCTGCTTTGTCATTTGTACCTGAGCCTCTTGCGCCACCGAATGGCTGCTGTCCTACGACGGCTCCAGTTGGTTTGTCATTGATGTAGAAGTTACCTGCTGCGTTGCGAAGTTTGTACATCGCTAGGTTTATGGCTTCACGATCTTTTGAGAAGATGGCTCCAGTCAAAGCATAATCAGATGTCTGATCTACCGTATCCAAAATAGATTCGTATTTTTTATCATCATAAACATATACTGTCAGTACAGGTCCGAAGATTTCCTCGCACATGGTTTTGTACTTAGCGTCTGTTGTCAAAATAACAGTTGGCTCGATGAAGTAACCTTCCTTCTTGCTGTAACCTCCACCTGCGATGATTTTCGCATTCTTTGCTTTTTTCGCATTAGCGATGTAGTTGGAAATCTTATCGTAAGCACGCTCGTCGATTACTGCATTTACAAAATTAGTAAAGTCCTCAGGGCTACCCATTTTAATGGACTTGAGGTCTTCAATCATTTGCTCTTTCACATCACTCCACATGCTCTTAGGAATGTACGCTCTGGAAGCCGCAGAACATTTCTGTCCCTGGAATTCAAAAGCACCTCTGACCATTGCGGTAGAAACTTCTTTCGAGTTTGCAGAAGGATGCGCTACGATAAAATCCTTTCCACCTGTCTCCCCAACGATGCGTGGGTAAGAACGATACTTGCTCATGTTCTGACCAATCGTTTGCCACAACACATTGAATACTTTGGTAGATCCAGTGAAGTGTAAACCTGCAAAATCACGGTGGTTCAAAACAACATCTCCAGCAACTGGTCCATCCGTATAAATCAAATTGATAACACCCGCTGGCAAACCTGCCTCTTCAAAAATTTCCATAATCACCTGAGCAGAATAAATCTGAGTTTCTGCTGGCTTCCAAACTACGGTATTTCCCATTAGCGCAGGAGCTGCACAAAGGTTACCGGCAATAGAGGTAAAATTGAATGGCGTAATCGCAAATACAAAACCTTCCAATGGACGGAATTCCAAACGGTTCCAGATGCCTGGTACGCTCTCTGGTTGTTCGCTATAAATCTCTGTCATGTACTGCGCATTGTAGCGGAGGAAGTCGCAAAACTCTGCAACAGCATCAATCTCTGATTGGTAGCAATTCTTAGATTGTGCGAGCATTGTAGCCGCATTCATTTTAGCTCGGTAAGGCCCTGCTAACAAATCAGCTGCTTTCAAAAAGATAGCCGCTCTCGATTGCCAAGGCATACTTGCCCAAGCGTCTTTAGCTTTGAGTGCCGCTTTGATGGCATCTTCTACGTGCTTCTTTCCACCTTTGCTAAAAGTCCCCAATACATGCTTGTGGTCATGTGGTGGGTGCATTTTTACTTTGTCTTTTGTACGTACTTTTTTTCCTCCGATGTACATTGGAATGTCAATCTTTTTAGATTTTAATTCTTTGTACATGGCTTGGAGTTCTTCTCTTTCGCAAGAGCCAGGCGCGTAGCTGAGTACGGGTTCGTTGACGGCCATTGGTACTTCGTAGAATGCGTTGGACATATTTTTTGGTTTAGGTTTTTTATTAAATGGTTGTTTTAATTGGGTTGCTGGTTACAGGTTTTCAGGTTAAAGGCAGTCGAAAAACACATTGATGATACGGTACTACTTCATCTAAATTTTATAAAGCTAATTCTACTTATCGACTATTTACCTGAGGCCTGTTACCTGATACCGCTTACCCTCAAATCACACGCGGCAAAAGTAAGCTTTTGAACGGGAAATAAGAAGGGTTTTTATCAATAAGTATATGGTAGCAAAATGACGAATGATGCCATTCGGATATCTTATATTTTCACTTCTGGCGGTAGAAAACTAGAAGCATCTCCTTTGCCTTTGATGATCTCCCGAACGATAGTGGAGCTGATGTGCGAGTAAGCGGGTTGACTGATTAAGAAAACGGTTTCTAATCCTTCGCCTACGATGTTGTTGAGTTGAGAAATGGTTTTTTCGTAATCAAAATCGGAGGCGTTTCTTAGCCCTCGGAGAAGGTACTGGGCATTTTTTTCTTTGCAGTAATGAGCGGTTAGACCTTCGTAGGAATCTACGGTTACGTTATCGTATTTTGAGAAGACTTCTTCCAGCCAGTTTATTCTTTGATCGAGATCGAAGAGGTATTTTTTTTGGGAGTTGATTCCTACGGCGACGTATATTTTATCGAAGATTAGGGAGGCTCTTTTTACTAAGTCGACGTGGCCGACAGTGATGGGGTCGAAGGACCCAGGGAAGACTGCGATTTTCATGTAGGAGTTGGTTTGTGTGTTAGTAGGCTTGAAGATGGAACCTTAAGGTAGGCGCGGATTTTTTTTTGGATGGCTTCCCCTCTTAAGTTGGTAGTTAAACTTC
>JBGCDT010000426.1:0-3350 GCA_045105695.1 Saprospiraceae bacterium
AAAACACTTCAGATAGTTTCGAGCTAGTCGGAAATGGAAATAATTATGGAACTTTCAGCTACAGTGCATTGCCAATTACAGTGGGGCCATTTGAAGGAGACGAAACTAGCGTTTATGAATTGGAAGCTACAGATTTGGAAAACCCTAACTGTTCTACATTCAATAACTTCGGGCCTGTGGATTGCATCTTCGTTTGTGAGTTAAGCAACTTAGCCGCAGAGCCAATCTTATGTACTTCTGATTCGACTTATAGTTTACAACTACAATTTGATTATGAAGACATTAGCGCTAACGGCTTTGAAGTATTTGCTCAAGGAATGATGATTGGTACTTACAATTATGCAGATTTACCATTGGAGATCAGTGATTTCCCAATTTTACCTTCAAGCTTGGTACAGTTGAGTATATGTGACACTGATAATCCAAACTGTTGTGCTTCTGTTTTATATCAAGCGCCAGACTGTTCTGATGGATGTAATATTTACGAAGTAATTGCTACTCCGTTTGGTTGTGACCAAGGAGAGTTCCTGATTGAATTAGATCTGGAATATCAGAATGTGGGTAATCTAGGATTTCAAGTTTTCGGAAACGGAAACAATTATGGAAACTTCAGCTATACTGATTTACCAATTATCCTTGAGGGTTTCAACGGAGATGGAGAAACAACTTACGAATTCATCGCTATAGATTTATTAGATAATACTTGTCTGAACTTTACAGAAGTAGAACCATTTGACTGTACGATTGATTGCGAAGTGTCTAATTTAGAAGCAACACCAATTTGTAACGATAATGAATATTCCATAGAAATCAATTTTAATTATAACAATGCTTCTGCAGCTGGTTTTATGCTAAATGGTAACGGAACTATTTACGGTACTTATGATTATGCTGATCTACCAATTACTGTTGGTCCTTTCGATATGAGTGATTCAACATATTATGAGTTTGTAGTCACGGATATGGTGAATAACAACTGTAGTAATTTCTTAGACTACGGTCAGGTAGATTGTACGACCAGTAGTTTAGAAAGCTTAGTTGAAATGAATACTTCTATCAGTTATGATTTCATCGGAGAACAGATCATGATTGCTTTTGAGGAAGTTCTAACAATAGATGCACGTATCGAAGTTTACAACGCTGCTGGTCAGCAGATGCTCACAGATGTTCTTCCTAAAGGAGACTTGAACAAAGTGGTAGATATGACTAGATTTGCAAGTGGCTGGTATATGGTTCGATTGAGTAATGAGGAGGGACAAATTGCCGTGCCATTCGTGAAAGCGAAGTAAACTTAGAGAAAAAGCTCGTCAGACAAATTGTATTTATCTGACGAGTTCTTTTTCTAAATGAGAAAGTAATATCAAAAAAAGAGTCCTGAAGTATTTTCAACTTCAGGACTCTTTTTTATTGAATTTTCAAGAGAAAGATCAAACCCTTCTGAACCGAACAAAGAGCTCTCGTCCCAACCTAGGCCCAATAGAATCCTTCGCCATTTCCATCCCTAAAATTTCAAACTCCGGCTGAAATAAGTCTTGATACTCTTCCTTAGTTCCGCCAAAGGGAGGTCCCTGCTTTTCAAAATTCTCTGACCAAAGTAAGCCAACCAACAAGCCACCTGGCTCCAAAATTTCATGCATCTTTTGAACATACGCTGACCTCAGCTCAGGATCAATAGCACAAAAGAAAGTCTGCTCAATGACCAGGTCAAATTTTCTATCCAGCTTGAAAAAATCACCTTGAATCAAATGGTCTTTTGGAAATTCAGGATTACGTTCTTGGATGCTTTGCAAAACAGAGGCAGACCAATCACAGACATAAGTGTTCTGAAAACCTTTCTGAAAAAGATACATGGCTTCATGCGCAAAACCAGCACCAGGGACTAAAATCCGCAGTGACTTATCCGTCAAATTATCGATGTAATTTTTCAAGGGTGGGGTAGGAGCGGCTGTGTCCCAAGGGGAGTTATTGTCAAGGTATCTATTGTTCCAGTATGTTTGGTCGAGTTCCATAGTTTAGGTATTTACGGGGTTGGCGAATTCTTCGTTTAAGTTTTGAGCTACCGTTTTGAAGCGTATTTTTAGTTTGTATCCTTTGCCAAGTTGTGAAAGCACAGGGCTAAAAATCATTTTCATAATTTCGTTAGCTTGTGTTTTTGCTTTCTCCATGATACCGCTTTCGTTAGCTTCTCTTCGGAATTCAGAACGCAAGATATTGAAGTTCTTATTGAAATCTTCGTTGTTTAATTCCCGCATCCAACCGATTTCTAGTTTGTCTACTTTTGGGTAAACTTCATGACTTAGAATAACAGGATCAGCCATAGTAACCGTTACTAATTTATTTCGACTGTTGAGATCTACCTTGAAATAATCATCTAATTTAAATCCTGCTTTTAAAATACTGATAGCGGAAATTTCAACATCCGTTGAAGAAACAGCGATTCCCCAAATCTTGGTTTGCATTTGTTTACTTAAGCCTTTTTTATCTCGAATTTCTACAGTTGCTAATTCAGAAATCGTAGACTCTACTTTCTCTTCTAGCAAACCCTTTGACTTTGCAAAGTCATCTATGGCTGCTCTTTCTTGTAGACGGGCGACTACTGGCCTCAATGCTTCTGTCATGGCTATAGCACAGGGCGTTTCTACTTTTTTACCTACAACTTTTATTTTACCTCCATCATTTTTCACCATAGACATAATGACATGATTGACCAGGAAGCAAGTGTACTTGGAGGCAACTTCGTTTAAGACTGTTGCGGCGCTACTGTATTCGTTTTCGTACCAAGCTTCGTAGAAGTTACTTGAAGAATCTCTCAGGGCTAAGAAGTCATTATAATACAATTGCTTTAGGTAGTCGTGGTGTTCTTTGTAGCGAGGTTCTATTTCTACCATCAAAGAATCCGGAAGCCCCATTCGGTTGGCAACATGACCGAGGATACTCAAATTTAGATCGTAGATCATGTCATTGAATTCCCTGCGATAACGTTGTGGGTTAGTCAAAACAGCTAATGTCGTTTCTTCATCCATTTCGTAGCTGAAATCCTTCGGGATGTAATTGACCTGAATATCTTTTGGCTTTTGCTGAAAGATAGCAGAAATACCGCCCCCTGATCCGCCATCAGCTACATTGTTTTTATAATAATTGTAAAATATAAAAGCGCCTAGGGAAAGGACAAAGGTATAAATGAGAAGTTTACCAATGGTTGTACCGTTCATGTCTAATCTTTTGATTGTTAAATTCTTATGGTTTTTTAATATTCAGATTGTTGTAGGCAGATTTTTACTTTCTGTTTAACAATACTAAGGTATTCATTTATTTATACGCATCCATTAAGAAATAGTAATGAATATGCC
>JBGCDT010000427.1:0-5541 GCA_045105695.1 Saprospiraceae bacterium
GGCAGTGCCATCGCAATCTTCATCTATATTATTATTTGGAATCTCTGTCGCATCTGGATTTATATCAGCATTCGTATCATCACAATCTTCATCAGAATTAAAACCATCGTCGTCTATATCTATTACTTCTACTATGCCATCGCAGTTCTCATCTACGTCGTTGTTTATTATTTCGATAGCATCTGGATTAATTGCTGAATCATCATCATCGCAATCTACGTCTGAGAAAAAGCCATCCATATCATTATCAGTAATCGCCGATTGCGTCGTTAGCGTTACATCATTTCCATCGCCGCCTACGTAAGAAATTTTCAGCACCCTCCCATTGTGTGAAAAAGTCGCCCCTTCTGGCAAACCCACAAAACCACCTACAACAGATTGCCCAACCCCTAACAATACTATTACAAACACGTCATTGGTCTGCGGAATATAACTTCCAGCAACATTTAAACTCGCATTGCTAAAATCAAAACTACCTTGATTCTGTTCCAGTTGACTATATTCAGTAACCGGTTCATCTCCTTCCAGCGTAAACGTAAGTGTACTGTTAGAGAAATCCAACTCATTATCTAAAATCAACTTCCCAATGGGCGCACCTACTTTTACTTCACTATCATTTTCAACTATAAAATCCTGAGCTGTGATTAAGCCCTCTGCCTCAAATATTCCAAAATTGAATAGCTCATGACCATCACCATCGAAGGCTTCTTCTCCCGTTCCAAAAACTTTAATAGAACCATTGTTTGTTATGGGTGCGTTGGATCCCAGCCAGATTCCCATCTCGGTTACTTCAGAGATAATAATTTCTCCAGTCGCTGTGTTGATTATTTCTCCCCCGCCATCTACCACACTACGTCCTCTGATCCCAGATTCGCCAGTATTGGTTATTGTAATCGTCCCTTCATTTGTTAGTTTATCACTAATCTCTAATCCATTTTGAGAAGGGTTTGAAATAGACAACAAGCCACCTTCAGCTACGAGTACTTCCGCATTTTTATTAATATCCATACCATCACCAGCGGCAAATGCCATGGTGATATCAAGAGTTCCGTATACTGTCAATCTAGCAATACTATCAGAAGTAAACCCACCCGTGAGTCGAAACCCATCACTTCCACCAGCGGCTCCTTTAGTCGTGTGGAGATAAGAACCTTCTGCGATAATGAGGTGTGCATTATTTAAAATAGAAATGGATTCTACGGTATAGGAAGGATTGTCATAAATGACGGTTACATCTGTTTGAATGAGTACATCAGCATCTAACTCTGGTAACAGATCATTACTCCAATTGAGCGGATTCATCCAAAGATTATCTCCTCCTCCTCCGTCCCAAATACGATCTTCTGAAAGAATTTCTTCTTCAGGAGCGACACTAAATAGGGAGAGGAGTATTAGTACAAACAAGTTCATGAGTAGTCAGTTGAGAAAAATTACAGTCTTGCCAAGACAAAGCATATGCCTTGAATGAATATTTACCCAGAGCACTGGTTCTAAATAATTTATTAATTATTATTTTCTTAGTAGAATACAAGATACCTTACAGCAAGACCTTCCAAAAGGAGGCAAAAAACGACCAAGAAAACGGTTTATAGCAGGGAGAAAACTTAGGTAAGGCTTAGGGTTTATAGACTACAAAGAAAAGGATAATTTTCAGGTTTCCCAAAAGTCAAAATCCAGATAGTTATTCTCTGATTATAAAGTGATATCAACTATACTATGAAAAACATATTCGGATTCAACTTTTCGCATTTCAGAGGCGATCTATTTGGAGGGATTACAGCAGGCATTGTTGCACTTCCATTAGCATTGGCTTTTGGACTACAATCTGGCCTTGGAGCTTCCGCTGGATTTTATGGCGCCATCTTTATCAGTTTCTTTGCAGCACTCTTTGGAGGAACTAACACTCAAATTTCAGGACCAACAGCACCTATGACCGCAGTGAGTATGGTCATCATTGCTGGTATCATTGCGACCAATGAAGGCAATTTGGAAAAAGCAATTCCGGCTATTCTCATGGTATTTGTTCTAGCTGGTTTACTACAAATACTTTTTGGCTTTTTAAAAATCGGGCAATATATAAGGTACATCCCCTACCCTGTGGTCTCTGGTTTTATGACTGGGATTGGTGTCATCATTCTTGTCACTCAACTGCTCCCATTTTTTGGATACTATCCAAAAGAAGACATGGATTATGTCAATAAATTCAAACCGCTGGCAGAAGAAGTCATCCTAGGAGGCATTCTAAAAGACGAAGCTGCTTCAGAGATTTTAGTACTCGAAGACTTTGACGAAACAGTACGCCGAGCAAAGCTGATCAAAAAAGAAGAGATCATGCGCAAGGCACAAACCCTTGCGACGAGTAATGCTTCTGGAGTCATCGGATCTCTAAGAATGGCTGACAGAACGCTTCGAAATATGAATCCCATAGATCTGCTCCTTGGTCTGCTTACAATAACTATCATTTTCGGATTTAAAAGAATAACAACCAAGGTTCCAAGCACATTAGTAGCTTTACTGGTGGTGTCTCTTGGAGCTTTCTTTTTCCTAGATAATTATCGCACCATAGGAAGTATTCCCAATAGCTTTCCTGTTTTTAGGATAGACATATTTACTGGTTTTAGCTTTAGCCAAATACAGCCCTATTTTTTAACCGCTGTATCACTAGCAGCACTAGGTACAATTGATTCTTTGCTGACCTCTGTAGTCGCAGACAATATGACCAAGACAAAACACAACCCAAATAAAGAATTAGTTGGGCAGGGAATCGGAAACATCATTGCTGCGCTTTTCGGAGGAATACCTGGAGCAGGAGCAACAGTCGGAACCGTGGTCAACATCAAATCCGGAGGTAAAACAAAACTCTCCGGTATGATTGCAGGACTATTGTTATTATTCATCCTTTTATCACTTGGAACATTGGCTTCAAAAATACCCGCAGCAGTACTCGCTGGTATTCTTATAACTGTAGGAATTGGAGTGATGGACTATAAAGGTCTTCGCCACATCGGCCAAATGCCTAAGACAGAAGTCTTTGTTATGTTGCTGGTTTTGGGACTGACTGTATTTACAGGTCTGATTGAAGCCGTACTTATTGGGTTAATTCTTTCTTCAGTATTATTTATGAAAAAGATTTCTGACGTAATTGATAAGCGAACGACAGCAGCTCCTCTTGCTTCTTTTTCGAGGGAGCTCACCTGGGAAGATGAGGCTGGTATATTAGAGACGATGGGAGATCGTGTTTATATCAAACACCTTTATGGTCCTTTGTTCTTTGGTTTTGCTTCTCGCTTTCAGGATATGATAAAAGCTTTGCCGGACATCAGTGTAGTGATTATGAGAATGAGTAGAGTACCTTATGTCGATCAGTCTGGCCTTTATGCAATGGAAGATGCAATAAATGATTTGCAAGCTCTGGGAATCAAAGTTGTGTTTGTTGATCTTCATGGTCAGCCAGCTGATATGTTTGACCGACTAAATGTTGCTCCTGGTTTAGTTGATAAGAAGTACCTTTTTAAAAATTTCAAATCTTGCCTCCAATGGTTAGGGGAATATCTGGAGGAAAAAGATCGTCAGAAAAAAACAAAAGAATTACAGAGCGCCGAAAATAAAATAATATAGTAGCTACTAACAATTCACTTCATATGCCTGCCAACTTACACTATCTCGCCTTTTGTGATCAAGATGTTATACTCTTGTGATAATTTCCCTGAATCCTCCAGCTATATTTGTGTCAGACAAAGTCAATAAGAAATAAAAATTCAATTACTAAAAAACACACAACGATTGAATCAATATTTTCTAAAAACTTTGCTCCGTTAATCTGCAGTTAACATCCATTTTTAATATTTGTAAGACTACTGTGATCTATAATATGTACTTACAGTAGCGGACCAACTAAAAGTCCGTTGTTCATTTGACTACGAAAAAAAATGACCTCGATTTTGCATAAATCCAGCTAGGTCTATCTTTACGGCAGTTCTCTCTGAACAATTAAACTATTTTTTGGTTTCCAATTTATCATAACCCCCATAAGAGTTCCCAAAAACTTTTACAGCGATTAAAATTCGATTAACCAAATTAAATAACCATTTAAACACAACACAACCCAATCTTCTCACAAGAACTGTTCTTGCAGCTGTTCTTAATTACTTTTTTTAAACTTTTAAATCTTTAATTATGAAAATCTTTGGACTACAACGGTTCAAGGGCTGGACAGCTATGTCCCTCCCATCCAAGCTTCGCACAGCACAACGTGCACTTCTTCTAACACTAGCTCTTTTAGCTGGATCGACTCAAAATGCCAAAGCGCAGATTGTAATAAATGAGATCTCAGACGATGGTACAATAGAGCTAATGAACATGGGTACCAGCATGGTCGATGTTTCTTCTTATTGGCTTTGCAACTTCCCTGCGTATGAACAAATGAGTGGACTAACTCTTGAATGCGGAAGTCTTATGATGCAGCCAGGAGATATTCTCGCTGTAGCAAATGCCATTACTTTTGATCCTGCGGATGGTGAGATGGGCTTATATACAGTAAACAACTTCGCATCCTCTGATGCGATTATCAACTACGTAGAATGGGGTTCAACAGGACATCAAAGATCTGCCGTTGCAGTAGCTGCTGGTCTTTGGAATACTGGAGACTTTCTACCTGGACTAAACGCAGGACAAGCTGCCGCTTATAGCGGAACTGGCAACGGAGCAACTGCTTGGGCTGTTACTGATGAACCTACCATATGTGCAGCGAATAGCGGTGGATGCGAAGTCGTAGGCGGTGTACTTGAAGGTGGACCCTTCGAATTCTGTACAGGTGACGGAAACGTCGATACTGCTACTGGTATCACTTTGACTGGAAACGACGGACCAAACTCTCAATGGGTGGTTACTGATGCTGACGGAGTAATTTTAGGATTACCTGCTGCTATCGAAGATGTTGATTTCGACGGTGCTGGTGGTGGTAACTGCTTGATCTGGAACCTTACTTTTGAAGATGGTTTGGAAGGCGCAATGATGGGAGCTAACGCTGCTGACCTTGTTGGTTGTTTCGAATTATCTAACTCTATCACTGTTGTTAGAAATAATGTAAATGGTGGAACCCTTGAAGGTGGTCCATTCGAATTCTGTGTAGATGACGGAGTGGCTGATAATGTTTCTGGTATTACTCTTTCTGGAAACGAAGGAACTAATTCTCAGTGGGTGGTTACTGATGCTGATGGAAATATTTTAGGATTACCTGCTAATATCGAAGATGTTGATTTCGAAGGAGTATTCCCTGGTACTTGCTTGATATGGAACCTATCTTTCGAAGATGGTTTACAAGGTGCTATGATGGGGGCTAACGCCGCTGACCTTGTTGGTTGCTTCAACTTATCTAACCCTATCGAAGTAATCAGAAATGAAGGTGATGATTGTGCTACTCCATGTGATGTTACTGGAGGTACACTCGAAGGTGGACCTTTCGAATTCTGTACTGGTGACGGTAACGTAGATACTGCTACTGGTATCACTTTGACTGGTAACAACGGACCAAACTCTCAG
>JBGCDT010000428.1:0-4105 GCA_045105695.1 Saprospiraceae bacterium
GTCACAACCAATTAGTGCTAGAAATATTTACAAAAAAAACCTAAAACTAAGTGACCAAATAAAGGCTCCTTGTCTTTATGAAGATTTTGAACTCGTTCTATTTAATTTATCTAAACCAAAAAAAATCTACAATCATGTCACTTAGTAAAAAACAGAAAGCAACCGCAGCCCGTAAAAACGCAGAAGCATTAAAGGCACAAAGAAAAGCGCAGCGTACTGCGAAATCAGTTGGAGGCTTTGCAGCTCCTAAGGGCAAAAGCAAATCTATTGTTGGCCAATCAAAAGCCAAGAAGAGAAAGTAACTCAGAACCTATTTTTTAGAGTAGGGTTCTGGTCAAAGGTCGCTATGTCGTAAAGATGTAGCGACCTTTTCTGTAGGCCATATTCTTCCTATAGCTATTGTCACTCCCCAAAAATTGAAATAACTAGGCTAAGCTATGTGAAAAAAGATTCCAAAATCAAGTGACCAAATCAAAGTCGGTAGTCTTCCTATTGTATTTCATAAACAACAGAAATTACAAACTTATGGAAAAAACCATATTATATCCTTTCTTCATTACTGAAGACAATCTGGTTTCTTATCAGAAGACTTTGAAGTTGGCAGAACAAAAAGCGGCAAAAGTAGTTTGCTTTACCAGAGTCGCAGAGGAAGAGGATTTGGATGATGTTTATCTTCATCTGTTGGCGCTTAATGGCTATTATCAGACAACAACTAATAATTGGCAAATGCCTAAAATCACAATAGAGCGCGACGTAGAAGTAGGCAAAATGCAAAATAGTTTATTCGCATACCTAGAAAACGAACAAATAGACATCTTAGTAAAAAAGGCATGCTTTGGAGAAAAAGAAAATGCAGATATGGAGGAATGGATCAGGAATTATAATAGTAAAATAGAAATATATCTTTTCTGAAAAAAATAAGACTAAACAATTAAGCACTTTCACATAGAAAAACGGCTTCTCTAATATTCTGTACTAGAATTCTACATCCAATTTGAAGTAGCTAATCTAGCAAATCTGCTCAATGCTACTTTTGAAGCGCGTATTTTACGCAGTAACTTTAATAGTATAAACCTGCGATTAAAGAGATCAAATTGATCGAAATGAAGGCGAATCAGAAACGGTTCGTCTTTGTTTTTTTAACAGAAGGAATTACATTGTACTATCATTGTAGAACTAAGTACGCGTAAAATGAAAGAAAATGCTCAGGAAAGTCATGCATTATTGGTCTCCATTATCAAGAATGCTCCATATGGTGTTATCGCTGTTGATAAAAATGGTTCGATAATGATGTGTAATAAGCTTGCATTGAATCAGCTTCGTATTTCTCGAAAAGCGAAAGAAATCATTGGAAGCACTTTAACTAATAACACGAATCGAATTCCGAAATTACATAAACGATTGAATCAATATTTTAATAAAATGCGTAAAGCGTTCAATTTGAATAATGTGCTGATCGGAGAAAGAAACTTCAATATAAAAGGCCGCTCTATTTCAACGGGAATGATCATCACAATTTCTGATATTACGGAAACAAAGGTGATGGAAAGAAAGGTACTGAACGCCATTTTAGAGGGACAGGAGGGGGAACGTAGTCGGCTGGCTAAGGAAATCCACGACGGCATTGGTCCGTTGTTATCTACCATCAAACTAAATTTGGATACCATCAAAAGCGAAATAGATATCGTCTCTGAAAAGACCAGAAGAAACATCTATAACATAGAGGAATTGGTGACAACTGTTGCGTCTGACATTCGTAGTATTTCTCATTCCTTAATGCCGGCTGCATTGAAAGATTTTGGCCTAATTCCAACTTTGGAAAACTTAGTATTAAAAATAAATAATTCGGAAAAGGTAGATGTTAAACTGTTTCATTCTAATATGGAGGAGCGTTTAGAAGAGCAGGTCGAGCTGGGACTGTATAGAATGATTCAAGAGCTTTTGAATAATATATTGAAATATGCTATCGCTAAAAACATCACTATTCAAATCGTAAAACATCCTTCGGATCTGACATTGACAATAGAGGATGACGGCCTTGGTTTCGATAAAGAAAAAATAGAAGAATTGATGAGTTCGGGAATCGGTTTACGAAATGTGAAAGCCAGAACAGAAGCATTACTTGGAAATTTAATCATTGATACAAGTCCAGGTAATGGAGTCATGACTACTATTGAAATTCCATTGTAAAAAACATTCAAAAGAAGAGAATATGATAAATGTAATGATTGCGGACGATCATAAAGTATTCCGGGATGGGATTGTTTCTATATTGGGAGAGGTAGTAGATATACAAATATCTGCACAAGCAGGAAGTAGCAAGGAAGTGATTGAGTTATTGGAAAAAGAACAGCCCGAAGTTATTCTCATGGATATAACTATGGGTGCTACATCAGGTATTGAGGTTACGAAAATAGTAAAGGACAAATATCCTAATATCAGAATATTAATTCTATCCATGCATTCGGAAAGTAGCTACATCGTGAAGGCACTGGAGGCTGGTGCTAATGGTTACTTACTCAAAGACGCTGGTAGTACAGAAATGATCAACGCTATTCGAAGGGTTCATGATGGTGCCACTTATTACAGCCAACAAGTTTCTTCCATTCTGGTACAACACATCACCCAGGGTACTCAGCCTAAAGCTTCTAAGTCAGGTATTTCCCTTACTCCTCGTGAAATCGAAATTCTAAAATTGATTGCGGAAGAGTTCTCCAATCCAGAGATCGCAAAAAAGCTTTTCATCAGTATTCGGACGGTTGATACACATCGCCGAAATTTATTAGAGAAATTGGGCGTAAAGAATACTGCCGGTTTAGTTCGATATGCTTTGAGGCATGGAATAGTAGAATAGTAAGACTAGATCTATCTGTTTTATTGTAAGCGATTAGTTCGTAAGTTAAATGGTTATCTGTTTAACAAAGCGAAAATACAAACTATGCTTCTCATAGCAAAGAACAGAACCTCTACGCAATTTACCTATGTCCTAAGTAATCCACCTAAAATAAAATATACGCTTTTCCACTCTGAAATTGCTGCTCTCCTACTCGCACCTTTATGTTGTAATTAGTTTTGAAAATAAATCGCTAAAAAATACAACATGATTGCGCTCTCTCAACTTACAGATGCTCAATTGGTAATAATTTACCAGAAGAATGATGATCCGAAATACTTCGGAGAACTGTATCAACGGTACTACACAAAGTTATATCACTACTGCTTGGGGAAGGTGAAAGATCGTGAGGATGCTTATGATATCACGGCTGATACTTTCGTAAAATTGACGACGAAGGTAAAGGGTTTGAAGAATCCAGAATTGTTTGTAGCCTGGTTATTTAAAATCGCTAATAATGCTTGCATGGATCGTTTCAAGGAAAGAGGAAAAACCTCTTTTGTGGATACTAATGACTTTTTTGACTTAGAAGATGAAGGAGATAACTCTTTGGAGGAGAAAGTTATTAAAGAAGAGCAACTTAATGCTTTGGATCAAATCCTGGGAGACTTAGATTTTGAAACAAAGACTCTTGTACTTGATAAATATTTTAACAATAAATCTGTAGATCAATTGGAACGAGAAATGGGACTTTCTAAATCAGCCGTGAAAATGAGACTTGCTCGTGGTCGTAATAAAATAGCAGAGCTGATGATGACTAATGGAAGAACTAGAGTTACAGCTTAATTTACCTCATAGGTTTTTTTTATTTGATTTTAGGAATAGTGAAATCAGATAATATTCATAGTCCTTTACTAAACTGATGATGTTCAGTTGGGAGAAAATCAGTTTTGTAAAGGACTATGAATTTACTGCAAAAGGAGTTGCTGACCTCCTCCTCAATAAAATTCAACAAAGTCATATATCGTGAGCTTAAAAGAAATTCTCGAATACAATTTTCTAAGTATTGGTGACATCCACCTGACCCTTGCTCATATCCTTATGGCTATTCTTATTCTGACACTTGCTAGAATAGGGATATGGTTGATTAGCGGAATTCTAAATCGATATTTTAAAAGAAAGGAGATCGATGCAGGACGTCGTTATGCAATAGTACAATTTGTCAAGTATATCATTTACACCGGAGCTCTTTTAATGGCCATAGAAGCCATA
>JBGCDT010000429.1:0-2996 GCA_045105695.1 Saprospiraceae bacterium
CTGCCTGTTGGCGGATGAAGCTTTTTCTTTTTAATTACATTTCTATTATTATCGATATTTACTAACAATACTTTCACATGCCCTATCTAACATATTGTACACGTTTCCAAAACCATCATCTCCCCAGTAAGGATCTGGCACGTTTTCATTCCTTCCAGGAGCATCAAAATTCATAATCATTTTCACTTTCTCTTTGTCGCTTTCAGTATCAGCTTTCCGCAGAATATCCTGATAGTTAGAGCTATCCATTGCTAGTATCAAATCGAACTCGTTGAAATCCTCTACAGTGAATTGTCGTGCTCGTTGACCGGCAATGTCTATATTATTTTCACGAGCCTGTTTTATGGATCTTGGGTCGGGAAGTTCTCCGACATGCCATGCACCTGTACCAGCAGAGTCTACGGTCCAATCCAAACCATTCGCTGTTATCTTTTCTTTCAATATACCTTCAGCAAGTGGCGAACGACAGATATTACCGAGGCAAACCATTAGTATTTTCATAAGGGGCTATTATAAACAAGTCAGTCTTTTTTGTCTGGTCTAAGTATCCTCTGGATTGAGGAAATTTAGTTGATAACCGATCTTTTGCTGAGTAGCTGGTTCATCATCGTCGTAGTCCTCCCAGTTGGTCATTTCCTTAATGAAGTCTTCCATGTGTCGGAGAATGAATGGAGCCTTTATTTCCTCCGGTCGGTAAATCGCAATAGTTTTCGGAGGTGCAGGTTGTCCATAACCCTCGATCAAGGGATAATTCATCATTACGATAATTTTTCCGTTAAATAACTGCTGATAAATCAGTGAACCGTTATGTTTTATTAAATGACGTTTGATATTATCATTTACGTTTTCCCAAATCCCGCTCTTCACCTCTCCTAGGGAGAAGACGATTGCTTCCAGATTTTCAATAGTGGATTTCACTTCTATCTCCCCTTCCAATTCAGCCCCTTTAGACAACTCCGTCAATCGATCTACGATAGCATCTTTTAGGCTCTCCTTCCAGATTTCTCGATAGGTTCTGGTGTTCGCAACTATCTCTTTGTATTGAGTGGCTCTGCGCTTTAAATTATTTATATCATTCATAAGGGCTTCTTTTTCAGTAGTATTGAAATAGTTTTTATTTTCCATTTAGAGTAATTTATTAAAAACAGAATATTAATTTTTCTTCATCTTTTGATCAAGTTTGATTTATCAAAGGTAAAAATATGACAGACTTGACAAAGTACGATCGAATCTTTTTTTGGAAAAGGAACAATATAGCGTGTACAAAAGTTGCCTATCATCTGCTAGAGGACAACTCTAATAGTATTTGATCTTCTCCAAACAAAAGAAACCTGAGCATAGCCAATGGCTATGTCAGGCTCGAAGTAGTGCTTCTAAAATAATCTTGTTAGTCTAGTGTCGATAATCTATAAAACGATTGTTGTAAAGTAAACGGTTGTTTAAAACGACGGCTATGCGTCGTCAGATTTTCTCAATAGAAGCAACTGTGTAATGTAAGTTATTGGTAATATCTTATAGTGGTGTAGGTCTTTTTGAATCGACTTAAAAGTCAGGACACTTTACTTTCGTAGGTCTTCTTGTTCTCCAGTCATCGATGATATGTATGATTGAAAACTCAGGGCCACCTGCTCCTGAGCTGGCTCTTGTCAAAGTAGAAATATTGACATCATAGGTTAATGAAACAGAGGTCTTCTTATAATCAAATCGCAAAGCTGCGATGATGGCATCTGTTTCCAAGTAATCCTGTGCTATCGACCAGCGGAGCCAGCCTCCAAAATATATAGCAGCTACAGACTTACGTCCTCCATTACGCATGGATTTGTATTTCCAAAAAGAACCCATTGTTATCTGCCGATGGGGCCTCTGATTCATGATTAAGAAGCTGGGCTTAATCATATTTTTACGGTTTATTTCTATCTCCGCTCCCCCATGAATAACTGATCTCCTTTTCAGCAATTGACCTTCTTCCAAATCGCTATTCTTGTAAAAAGAAACATCAGGTGTATTCAAGTGAAAATAGCTGATACCAGCATGAATATTATTATTTCGTTTGAAGTTGTAAAACCAGGCTATTCCTACATTTACATCTAAGTAAGTAACATTGTCATCAGCACCCTCCAAAATGGCTGGCTCGTCGTCAAATGCTACTATCTTAGAATAATCCACCCGGTTACTAATGACACCGCCCTGCATACCTAAAGAAAAATAATGTTTCCCTAGGGATTTTAGTACAGAGACTGTCGCACCCACATTAGTGGTCGTAAAATCCAGGTCTCCAGCTTTATCCGATACTACATGTAATCCGCCGGCAATGATGTCTTTGGTAGAGAACTCATGCAATCTTGCATCCATGCTCCCTCCAAAGGATCGGTAACCGTTTGTCACACTATTCCACTGTCCTCTGGCATTTCCGATGAATCGCAACTTGCCGTTGAACAATCCAGTCATCCCGGGATTTACCATCGTCGGTGATGCATGAATATGCGAAAAATGTATGTCCTGCGAATGTAATGTTAGTGGGGATAACACACCTATAAAAAATAGGATTAGCAGCTGGTTTACAACTCCTTTCATGGTTATGATGTTATGTATTTTAAAAGCACTTACGTGGGGGGAAACAAACAGAGAGTAGCTAATCTTTTGATAAAGATTACAGAGGGAAAAAATGGGAGTTAAAAAGAAATTGGTGTTGGAGGGAAGGTTATAGTTATTTTCAATTCTATTAAGCCAATATCTATGCCATCAGGATTTTTCCTTATATAAAAACATGCTCTGCATCCATTTTAGAGCCAACTAGCATGGGCACAAAAAAATGGCCCTGAATCATGCAACAGGGCCATTAAAAAAAGTGTACGAATAATATATCTTAAAATGTTAAGTCATTGTTATAACAGTAGTATTACAATAACATTAAACAATATCTTAAAAGTTCTTTAAGGGAAAATTTTCTTTCCCTCCCTTCACTCTATACTTATATAACAGCTTCAATATCGTGC
>JBGCDT010000430.1:0-4873 GCA_045105695.1 Saprospiraceae bacterium
TACAAGTTTATTCCAATCAATAATTTCGAAATCAAAGAAGACATACTATCGTATGAAAAATACGAAGGTGAAGCCATTGACACTGGCGAGCGAATAAAAGGCATTCAAAAACAAATCAGTTTAGCAGACATAGCTTTTCCACTATCCTTCAAAGACAAAGAAATTATCAAAGAGTCGGGGCAATTGAAATTTAAAGACATCAGTGGAAAAGAAATAAGCTTAGCACTCCCAGATTTAGAAAAGCAAATCAGATCGGAGCATATTATCCAAAAGACATTATACCTCGGTTCTGATAAATATGGAAGGTCGCTACTTAGCAGATTGATACTCGGATTGCGAATTTCTTTACTAGTTGGACTCATCGCCGTATTGATTGCGCTGACTATAGGAATAGCTTTGGGCGCTCTGGCAGGTTACTTTGGCGGCAGAGTCGACGATTTAATATTATTATTAATCAATACGGTATGGTCTATTCCAACTTTATTATTAGTTTTCGCTATCGTATTGGCATTAGGCCGTGGAATTGGAATCATCTTCCTAGCCGTAGGACTAACAATGTGGGTCGATGTAGCCAGAATAGTCAGAGGGCAAGTGATGGCTTTGAAAGAAATACAATTTGTAGAAGCCGCCAAAAGCATGGGTTTCCAATCAGGTAGAATTATTTTCAAACACATTTTACCCAATGTACTCGGTCCCGTGATGGTCATCGCCGCTTCTACTTTTGCAACGGCTATTTTGATAGAGGCAGGACTAAGCTACTTAGGTTTTGGTATCCAACCACCAACACCTTCCTGGGGCACAATGCTAAACGAAAACTATGGATACGCCATCAGTGGAAAACCGTTTCTGGCATTAATTCCTGCTTTCGCAATAATGTCATTGGTATTGGCTTTCAATTTGGTTGGTAATGGATTGAGGGATGCAATGGATGTTTATTAAAAATAGGTTTCCGGTGCTACGGAAACCAATAAAGAAAATATGGCTGATTTTTCAAAACTCAAAAAGGATTTGTCGAAACTCGAACAACTGGAACGAGACATCAATCTGAAGCAACTTCAGATCAATAGATTGCTGACCATCACTCAGGCAATCAATAACAACGTGTCTGCATCTGGTTTGTACGAAATGTATAAGTCTTTTCTAGGTTGGGAAATGGGCGTTAAGAAAATGGCCCTGTTTGTTTCGCGTGGTAAAGAGTGGACTTGTGCAACTTCGATAGGAGTACCTGAGGAATTATTGGAAACAGATATTTCGGAAATACTACCGAACTATGAGCGGATGAAAAATATCGAAGAAGAAATTGATCATCCTCTGATTAGCCACTTCGATCTAGTGGTTCCGGTAAGACATAAAGATAATCCGATTGCCTACACCTTCATAGGTGGTTTTGAAAAGGACAATGATCTTTATAATAAGATGCGTTTCATCACGACCATCAGCAACATCATTGCGGTAGCGATAGAAAACAAACGACTGTTCAAGGATCAGCTGAGGCAGGAACGTTTGAGAACGGAAATGGAATTGGCAGGAGACATGCAGAAGATGTTAGTCCCGTCAGAGTTTCCAAAATCTGAAGTTTTTGAGTTGTCAAGTATCTATATTCCGATGTTAGGCGTTGGTGGAGACTATTTTGATTTTATAGAATTTGAAGATGACAAATTCATTTTCTGTATTGCAGATATTTCTGGAAAAGGAATCGCAGCGGCATTGCTGATGGCCAATTTTCAGGCAAACTTTCATAGTTTGATTCATCAACGAACGTCTTTAGATAATTTTGTAAAAGATTTGAATAGCTCGTTATTTAGAATTACGAATGGCGATAAGTTTATGACTTTGTTTATTGCAGAGTTTGATAAGAAGAACTACACATTGAATTACATCAATGCTGGACATAACTTACCGGTTATAGCAATGGATGGTTATATTCAAAAGCTAGACAAAGGTTGTACAATACTTGGTGCTTTCGAAGAATTAAGGGATGTAGAGATCGGTAATATAAACATAGATAAGGAGGCCATCATTCTCAGCTACACTGACGGATTGACTGATGTACGTAATGACGATGGGGCATTTTTTGATGAAGATTACCTCATGCACTTTGCGCAGCAGAACGAATTAAACTCAGCAAGTCTCTTCAATGAAAAACTAATGGAGGAGATTAAACGTTTTAAAGGCGAACAGGAATTCCCAGATGATATTACGGTACTGACCTGTAAGATTTTTTCAAGGGAATAAATTAAGTTCCTGAATAATTGCAGTGAACAATTAGACAAACAAATCTGTATAAAATAGATATTTATATTAATAATGAAAAACGTAGATTCCTCATTTCTATCCATACTCTTCGGCGCCATGTTCCTATCTGGAATAATGGGTACACCAGCTCCAATTATCATCTTCGTATTGTATACCATTTTCAAAAGTTCTTCTAGCAGCAAACAACAAAGAGGCGAAGAAAGAGATTACGAAAGAAGAGACCGACGGTACAGCCGTCGTTATGAAAGACAGCGCGAACCGGTCAGACAAAGACAAGCTCCACCAGCAAGAAGAAAACCAAAGCGAGCACCAAAGAACAACCCATTCCGAAGTAGTGGTTTGGCAAAATTCAAAGATTTCGATTACGACGGAGCTATTGAGGATTTCACCAAAGCGCTACAGATTAATAACGAAGATATAGCCGTTCATTTCAATTTGGCTTGTGCTTATTCTTTGACAGAGCAAAAAGATAAATCTATGTATCACATAGACAGAGCTGTAGCATTGGGTTTCAAGGATTTTGAAAAAATCAGAACACATGATGCACTAGCTTATCTGAGAATCCAAGACGAGTACGAAGGTTTTGAAAAATCGGGATTCCGCTTAACAGGAGCTAAAGCAGGAAGTCGTTCAGCAGGTGATACTGCTCTGTTGGATCAACTCGCAAAACTCGCTGAACTTAGAGAGAAAGGTTTGCTGACAGAGGAAGAATTCGTTATTCAAAAGAAAAAATTATTAGGCTAAACTTGGTATACGGATTGTCTAATTAGAATCAGACTCTTTCGGAAAATTTTAAAACAAACCATCATCTGTCTAATTAAAAAAAATTCTTTGACCGTAGGTCAAAGATTTATAATCCATAAGAAAACATATTATGATTGCAGGTAACTTAATATCACAAGCTATAGTACCGCTGAAAACTTCGGATACCGGAGAAGAGGCTTTGAGCATAATGGCGGATTACTATGTCAAGCATTTGCCGATTGTAAATAACGAGCAGTTGCTGGGTCTGATCTCAGAAGAAGATCTTCTGGATCATGATGTAGCGGAGCCGCTTGGATCTTACCAGCTTTCGCTAAATAGACCTTACGCAAAAGCAGATGATCATATTTATAAAGTGCTCCATGTACTGAGTGAATTCAAACTGACCGTAATACCAGTTGTAGATAGAGAAGACAATTACCTAGGAATGATTACGCAGGACGACCTTTTGCGATTTTTCGCGCAAATTGGATCATTCACAGAACCAGGGAGTATAATTGTTTTGGAAATGGGTAAACGAGACTATTCTTTATCTCAGATCGCCCAAATTGCAGAGTCAGAGAATGCTGCGATTCTTAGTAGTTTTATTACTTCGTCTTTAGATTCTACTAGAATTGATGTGACCATAAAGGTAAATAAACCTGAAGTACAGCGGATCATTTCTACTTTTGATCGATTCAATATAAAGGTGAAAGCAACCTTCCAGGAGGCAACTTACTTGGATGGTCTTAAAGATCGATACGATAGTTTAATGTCTTATCTGAACGTGTAAACATTAACAATAAACTCAATCCTTAAAAGGTGCAACGCATCAGCCTGAAAAATACTTGAGGTTGATTCGTTGCACCTTTTGTATTTTTGGGAAATCATTTTGAATCATCAACCTTGAACTTCTCGTTAGAATACAATTTGAAACTAGAAGAAAATAATTTACAACTCCTCCATATTGCACCAATCCTTTTTATCCTCCGTATTTTTTTTTCTGATTATGTCTTCGGTTTCGATGGCGCAAACAGTATTGGTTGAAGCTATAATAATAGAAGGGAACAAAAAAACAAAGCAGTCGATCTTACTAAGAGAGATGGATTTTAATTCTGGAGATACACTGCTCATAGAAAATATTCAAACTCGTTTTGAAACAAACAAACTGAATATTCTAAACACAGGTCTCTTCACGGATGTAGTTATAAATATCAAAAACTGGAACCATGAGCGGGGACGTGCAAACATTGTTATAGCCGTAAAAGAAAACTGGTATATCTATCCTTTGCCTCTGGTAGAATTAGCAGATAGAAACTTCAACGTCTGGTGGCAAGAAGAAGGTCGTGACTTCAATAGAATTAACTTTGGGATGGATTTGTACCACACCAATTTTACAGGGAATAAAGACCGACTCAAATTAGGAGTCCTATTGGGCTACACACAAAAATTTGAAATTGGCTACAGCTACCCATATCTAAACAAAGCACAAACACTGGGGCTGGAATTCAATACCTACTACTCCCGCAGAAAAGAAATCGCTTACCAAACGATAGGAGACAAATTGGCTTTTGACAGAGACGATGACCAGTTCCAATTGTATCGTTTCAAAGCTGATCTTTCTTTCCAATACCGAAAAAAGATACGCTCTTATCATACGCTTCGTCTGGCTTACCGCCAAAATCAAATCGCTGAAAATATTGCTAATGACCTCAATCCAGATTATCTACTTGATGGAGCAACGGTCCAAAGAGTTCCTTCCTTAAGTTATTCCTATGTCTATGATTCCAGAGATGTTCGGCCCTATCCGATGCGTGGGAATTATTGGTCAGGGGATATATTGAAGGAAGGTTTTGCTTTGTTTGATGATAGAAAT
>JBGCDT010000431.1:0-7583 GCA_045105695.1 Saprospiraceae bacterium
CACCCATTCCTCCACCTCCACATCTCCAACAACGGAACGGCCAAAGCCTGCTGTGTCGCCAACATCCCTTTCGGAAACATCAACGACCAAAGCCTCGAAGAAATCTGGAACGGTGCAGCCATCAATGAACTACGTGAAAAATTCAGAAGTGGAAAAACCGACAAACGCTGCGCCGTCTGCCACAGGTTAGAAGCGACCGGAGGGAAAAGCATACGCATGGAAACGAAGGAAAAATTTGGACACATAGCTATAGAACCAATTCCTAAATTGCCCGTCTATTTCGATATCCGTTTCTCAAACATTTGCAACTTCCGATGCCGAACCTGCTGGCATGGCGCTTCTTCCAAATGGTTCAGCGATGCGAAAAAACTGGGAACCAACATCGGAGAGAAAGCCATTATCAAAAATATAAAATCGCTGGAGGACTTTATTTCGAAAACCGGAAAAGCATTGTTAGGAGCGGAGGAGTTTTACTTCGCAGGTGGCGAACCACTGGTAACGGAGGAGCATTATCTGCTGCTGGAATGGCTCATCGAAAATAAAGCAACTCATGCCCGTCTCCGCTACAACACTAATTTTTCCAAACTACAATTCAAGGACTACGACATCCTCGAACTCTGGAAGCATTTTCCAAAAGTAGAAATTCTAGCGAGCATTGACGCCACTGGAGAACTAGGAGAATACATCCGAAAAGATTCTTTGTGGAAAACCATTCTTAGCAATCGCGAAAAGATCAGCGTACTGCCACATGTACAATTTAAAATTGCACCGACAATCTCCGTTCTGAATATTCATCACTTGGTAAATCTGTATCAGGAATGTTTGCAAAGCAATATGATCGGGCCAGAAGGTTTGTACATCAATATTCTGGAACGACCGAATCATTACAACATTCAGATTCTACCAAAAGAACAAAAGGAGAAGATTACGCTAAAAATGTTGGAAGCAATGAATGAAGAAACGCCACTGTCCATCCGCCGCGCTTTTCAGGAAGTCATGGATTATATGAATGCGGAGGATCGGTCGGATTTGTGGGGAAAGTACTTGGAGAAGAATGGTCGGTTGGATCAGCTTTTGGGAGGATTGAAGGATTGAAGGAAAGAATTTTGAATGATTGGATGGCCTGCTACCGTGCGCTCCGCGGATCACTACGACCGATGGCTATTCAATCATTCAAAATTTAATTATTGCTCCGCTTCCACCTTCTTCCAATCCTTAATCAGCAGCTCAATTTGGGTTCCGTTCTGAGAAGTTACCTCCAACTCTGCTTCTAGTTTGTTTTTGAAAGCACGAATCATTTTATAACCAAAGGAATCCTTATTCGTATCAGCAGCAATTTCTTTCATACCTACGCCATCATCACTGACGGTCAGGTTCAGTCGCTGATCCTTCGCTTCTTTTATGCTGACAGAAATGCTACCGGAGCGTTCATCAGGGAAGGCGTGCTTGAATGTGTTACTCACCAATTCATTGACAATTAAACCCAGCGGAACGACTGTATCTACATCTAATGTGATGGGGTCGATGTCTAAGTTCAGTGCAATTCGAGATTCCGAAACCTTGTAAGAATCGAAAAGACTTTGTATCAGTTTTTCAAAATAATCCTTGATTTGAATCCCCATGAGGTTATTGTCCTGATAGAGGTTCTGATGAATGAGGGCCATGCTCTGTACACGGTTTCTGCCTTCGTTTAGCGCAGAAAGGGCGTTGTCGTCTTTGATGTATTTGGATTGCAAGCGGAGTAGGGAAGAGATGACCTGTAGGTTGTTTTTTACGCGATGGTGAATCTCTCGGAGGAGTAGTTCTTTGTCGGCTAAGGCTTTGGAAACAATTTTATTTTTCTGAGCTAGTTCCTCTGCAGTTTTTTGTTTGAGGTGGAAAAGGTAAAGGCCCATTGCACCAAGAATGCCTAAGGCAAGTAAACCGAGACCTCCAAAAACGATGGTTCTATTTTTACTTTCTAGTAATTGCGATTGGTTTTTATTGGAGGCATCTAATTGAGCGATGGCTAAGTCCTGTTCTGCTTTTTGATACTTTGCCTCTAAGTCGTAAATAGAATTTGATTTCTGAATTTCAAAAATCGAATCCTGTAATTGTTGGTATTTATTATTGTAGAAATAAGCATTTTTGAAATCTTCTTTTTTGACGTAGAAATCATTAGCCAATTTGTAGGTCCTAATTTTAAGACCAATGCGTTCAAAATCTTCTGTGCTTTTTAGCACTTGATTCAAACCTTTTTCCGCTTTTACTAGATCTCCACTTTTTAGATGATATTCTATTTTGTCATTGAGTATTTGTCTTTTGAAGGAAACGCCATCCAACTTTTTCAGATACTCTTCTGCTGTTTGGAGGTATTTATTCGCAGTGAAGAGGTCGTCTTTTTTGAGTGCACATTTCATGAGACCAATCACTGTGTTGTATTCAAATTCAGGATTATTTAGGAGCTTAAATTTTTCAAGAGCAGTTTGGTAATAACCTTCTGCTATTCTGATTTGACCTTTAACTCGAGCGACGTCTCCCATGTACAATATACATTTAGCATATCTGCTCTTATGTTTATACTTGTCACTTAGAATCATAGCATCTGAAAAATAAGCCTCTGCTTTTTCAGTATTTCTAATTTCTAAAAATAAACGTCCTAGTCTGGAGTAGATGGTAGGTAGTTTGAAAGAGTCCTTAGAAGGAGTTGTGCTTATTGCTTGTAAGTATGTTCTTATGGCTTTGGCATATTTTCCCTGAAACTCATTATTTGATGCAATTGCGGTGAGCAAGTATGGAAGGCTGGTACTGTCCTGATGAAGGCTATCTATTCGATATGCTTTCAAAAGATAGGTGTTACATTCATTTACCTTACCATTAGTTCCGGCAATAAGGCCAAGCGTATTGTAAGCATTGGAATAAAGAGCATCTGAAATGTTTTCCAACTTAAGGATTTCTTTTGCTTTGTTTTCAGCCTCTTCTAATCTTTTGAAATAATAAAGAATTGAAATTTGTGCGTCCAGGGCTCGACCGACCATTTCTTTTTGATTAGCATTTCTAGCTTCATTTTCCAGCGTATTGAATATGGTTAGCGACTCATCCCAGGCTGCAGAGTGTGTATTGCTCCTGCCCATTTGGAATAAGGCTTCTAGCATCTCAACAGATTTTCCATTCTCTTTATAGAACAGGTAGGCTTTCTCAAATTCTGCGTAAGCTCCTTTGTAATCCTTTTTTTGAAAGAGCTTTTCCCCTTCTTCTAACAGAGGGGTGTTAACTTGGCTTTGTAATAACAATGGCCAAATCAGCAATGAGAAAATTAATATCAGGTTTCCTTTCACACAAAGTAGTTTTGATCTTCTTCAAAAATAAGAATATTAATGGCCTCCTCCCTTTTATTAGTCTGTTAATCTGCAATATCATCCTTTGGAGTGATAAGGGTTTCTATAATTAAAGATATATTTACAGGAAATAAACCTTGAAAAACCAAAGATGAATGGAATGCAAACAATGGCCACAGACGAAATACGCATACTTATAGTTGAGGATGAACCGCTGATCGCAGAGGACATCGCTTCTAACCTTAATGCCACTGACTATAAAGTAGCTGGTGTTGCTTATAATAGCGATAAAGCACTCCGTTTGTTAAGGGAAGAAATCATAGATATCGCTATTCTCGACATCAATATAAAAGGAGATAAGAGCGGTATTGATTTGGCACATATCATAAATGAGCAATACAAAATCCCTTTTATTTATCTGACGTCTTATGCAGATAAGGCCACTGTTGATAAAGCTAAGCAAACAATGCCTTACGGCTATTTATTGAAACCCTTTCGGGAAAAAGATTTATTCAGTTCTATAGAAATGGCGCTTTTCCGCTTTTCGAAAGAACATAAAAAAAATCTTCCGACACGTGAAAAAATCAATGGAATAATAAGTATTGGACTGACTGAAAAGGAATACGAAATTCTGACGGATCTCTGTGAAGGATTGACCAATAAGCAGTTGTCGGAGAAGCACTACATTTCAATACACACGGTGAAAAGTCATGTGAAGAAAATTTTACAAAAACTAAATGTACCTAATCGTACTTCTGTAATTCATAAAGTTTACGAAAGTTTTTAATTGTTTTTGATATTTGTAAAATGTGACCGAAGGGACCAAATGAACTTTCTGGTATCCCCAAACACAGAATAGGGTTAACTTAAAAGGTGTAACGAATGATCTTCGCTACACCTTTAACTTTTTAAGTTATGAATTTTTGATTTTAAAAAGCGGCTCTCTTTTCTTCATTATCAATCTGTTGAAGCTCTGTCATCCGCTCATAGCACTTCGTCCTGTCATTGATGATCCAAGCCAGTGTATCTTTTTTAGCCAGTTCTTTTGGGAGCCGAACAAAAGTATAATCGTATATACCCGGCAAAAAAGTTTGTATAGTTGTTACTCGAAAAAACTGTACAGCTTCGTCGGCAGAGTCCTCAAATAAGCAAGGGAAAATACTCTCCATAAAAGGCGACCAATTAAAAACAGGCTCCTTTTGTAAGAGTATTGTGGAGAATAAATTATTGGTACTGTATATTATTTCTCCTTTTCGATTGAGATAAATAATTTGGGTTGTACCACTTTGGTGTAAGTCCATCTTAGGATAGAATGTTTTGAGGGGAGAGGATTTCATCGGCTATGGTTTTAAAGAGGTTCTCAATGTTTTCGCCGGTTTGGGCACTGGTTATTGCATCAATTTTTGCTGGCACTTGTGCAGTTGCTTCCGCAAGTTCGGAGTCGTCGAGTAAATCTTTTTTGTTTGCTACAATTTTTATGACGGCACCAGGAGCTAGCTTTTTTAGCAGCAGCATATCCGACTCTAGATTTTCCCAGGTGAAGGGGCGTGAAATGTCTATCACATACAAGATGTATTTTGCGCCTAGGAAATAGGGCTTAGGCACTTTGTCCTGTGAAACCTCTCCAGCCAAATCCCAGAGCATGATAGAAACTTCACCTCCCTCAACGGAAACGACTTTTTTATCTACTTTGACCCCAATAGTTGTGTGGTATTCATCATCGAATTTTTGATAAAGGAACTGCTTAAACAGTGAGGTTTTACCTACACTGAAGCAACCGGTAAGTAATACTTTACAATTTGTCATATTATTGTTAGATCTAATTATTAACTGTTGAGTCCTCCGCTAGGAAACTTTCTTTTAGTGCATTGGACAATTGTTGGTCTTCTTGTACAAGACCCATTTTCATTTTTCCTTTTAGTTTGTTTTCTGCAAAATCAAACATCTTCATTTCCAGCTCTTCTCGTTCTGCCAGAGACATTGATCCGCTAATAGCTGCGGCCATATAGTAGGAATGAAAAGATTGGATGAAAATTTTATAATTCCCATATTCAATCATCTGGAGTTCTTCCTGCTTTCGTTGAAAAGCATCTTCCACAAAGGCCTTTATGGCCGTCAACATTCCAGCGACAACATCTGCATTAGCGTCTTGCTGCGTAGCAGCATGAGCCATTAATAAACCAGAGTCTTTTTGAATAATGAAAACCTCTTCTATATGAGTCATGTCAATACTTGCCAGTACTTCCTCTCCTGTTTTTTTAGAGCGAAAGAAAAAGCTAAAACGACCGGCAAGTCCCTGTTTGGAAAATGTTCCTTTGATTTGCTGATCGATGCTGTCTTTCAATTTCTGAAATTCGTTACCGATAAATTTCTTGATCATTTTACCGATGACAGGATAGAGGACATTGAGTAAGTCGTCCTGCGATTCTTCCAACTTTTTGCTAACCATATCACTGACAATGGATTCGTATTCTGTTGAAAAATTATCTTTTAGAAAAGTCAGGTGCTCTTGAATGATAGGGGAGACCTTCTCGGAAAGTTGCTCTTTGTTCTGCAATACGGCGCGCAATTGCTCCAGCTCAGACCGATCTTCCTTTAGAAGGATTTGTCTCAACTGGGCCAACTGATTTTGCTCAGAATAAGGATTGACTTTTTTGGAATGAGTGATGTCGGACATAAGCTAAAGGTTGATTTTTAGAGTATAATTTCTAAAAACGCTGTGAACGAAATACTATTCGCCCATTAGCTTTTTGCCAATGTTAGTCATCATGCGACCTAGCTCTTTTTTATCGGCAGTGCTGGAAGATCTGATTTTGTTTTCTAGATTTTCCACTTGCTTGGCCAAGTTCTTTTCTACTTTATTGAATCGCTGATTGGTTTCTTTCGAAAAATCAATCATAGCGAATTTATGGAAATGATCTACCGCTTTTAGTTTTTCTTCCAACTCAGTTCTCAGGTTTTCTATTTCATCCTGAATACGTTGGAAGTTTTCCTCATACTGGTTGATCTGTTGTCCCATCAGAATATCTCTGATCGTACTAATTTCTGCGAGGTTAGCTCCAGTCTGGTTTTTATTATTGTTATTAGCCATATCTTGAAATGTTCATTTAGCAGGTGTAAGAAGAAAAATTGAACAATCAGGAATACGTAAATTATATATATGTGTTACATTGATTGAGGCAAGTCTAAAATAAGTTTCTTTGAAATTGTGTATTTAGGACATTTGGAGTAAAACTGTTTAATATATACAGGATTAGAGAGAACAAAGGAGAACTATTACCTAGCCGAATCCAAGGATAAATTGACATCCATGGCCTGATCGTTTCTAATAACGCGAACGACTACTTGTTCTCCAGGCTTATAATTTTCTAAGGCCAAAACCAAGTCATTTCGATCTGCAATAGTTTCAGAATCTATTCCAATGATAATATCCCCTAGTTCTATGTTGCCACTTCTATCGCGCAAAGTCGGACGAAGACCTGCTTTTTCAGCAGCACTATTCTCAATTACGTTCACAATCAAAACTCCCTCTAAACCTAATCGACTGGCAATCTGATTACTCGCCAACTCAACACCTAAGGTTGGTCGCATCAGTCGACCGAACTGGATCAGATCAGGAACAACAGATTTTACGACATCCACAGGAATGGAAAATCCGATCCCAGCATATGCACCGGAAGGGGAATAGATAGCAGTGTTCACACCAATCAATTCACCAGAGGAATTCAAAAGCGGCCCTCCCGAGTTTCCAGGGTTGATGGCTGCATCGGTTTGAATGACATCCCGAATCGGAACCCCCGAAACCGATTCGATCTCCCGACCTAGAGCAGAGATGATCCCTGTCGTTAGAGTCTGATCTAAACCAAAAGGATTTCCGATGGCCAATACAGACTGGCCAACCATCAGATCGTTTGACCTTCCTCTTGGGATTGGGATGAGTTGATTTCTAGGAGCTTCTATTTTTAGAATAGCCAAATCTTTACTCGCTTCGAAACCGATGAGTTTTGCTTCCCAGGTGCTTTGATCAGCGAGGGTGACTTGGGCACGATCTGCTCCTTTCACTACATGATAATTGGTGACGATGTGGCCTTCCTTGTCCCATGTGAAACCGGAACCACTGCCGCGTGGAATCTCGGTTACGTTTCTACTCCAGTAATCTCGTCGCATAGAAGAAGTTGTGATAAAAGCAACGGAAGGAGTGGCTTCTTCGAAAAGTGCAATAGTAGCTATCTCAGAAGAATTCAGTTTTGAAGCTGTTTTTTTTGC
>JBGCDT010000432.1:0-5805 GCA_045105695.1 Saprospiraceae bacterium
ATAGAACAATTAGGCGATATGTACATAATGTCTATACAACAATCCACATTAGCTTCATCACAAACCTGTAGGAATACAGTATCATTACTTACAACCAAATTATTTAGATTCAATGGCAATTCATTATATCCAAAATTGCCATAAAAGTTATCGTTAAAATTGACGTTAAAAGAACTAGTGGTATTCCCTCCATAAGAAAAGTCCAACATCAATCCATAGGTAGAATCTGTTTGACATAACAATGAGTCTACAAAAAGCTGACTAAGGTCACAAGGAAGCAGACAATCTACTGTTCCGATGTTTACTCCAGCAGTACAGCTTGATTCAGTCGCATCCGAAACAAAGAATTCATAGGTCGTACTATTATCACCACTTAAGCCAGAAATCGTTATTGGTAAATCAACGTAATTAAAAAATCCGTAATTAGTTCCGTTTCCATTTACATTGAAAACAGTATCTGCCGGATTGTCTACGTTGAAGTTAAGTGTTACATCAAACAGACCGTTGTCACAGCTACTTGTCGATGCAGTTAAATCAGATATATTACAATCCTGTGGAGCACAGTCCAAAGCATTTATTATAAAAGATTCACAACAAGTAGTACCACTATCACAAATTGTAATAGTCTGAGTAACTGCGTTTGTAGATGGTATATCTCCAGTGTAAGGTATTTGTGCGTAAGGAAAAGTACCAAAAAGAGTATTATCTACGAATAGATCATAACCAGCAGAAGAAGCATTGGAAACAAAGAATTCGATATAAGCACTGTATGTTGAATCTGAAGTACATTCTACAGCCTCTGTTATGAAAAAGTCTATCGAACAAAGTGGGCAATTTACTACTCCCAGATTCTCATTATTAGTGCAAAATGCTTTTTCTACATCAGCGACTACAAAAGTCCAATCCGTTGTATTGTCACCAGCTAAAGGACCGACCGTAATAGGTAAGTCTGTATAAGCAAAAGTCCCAAAGTCAGTTCCATTCGCCGATACAGTAAATCCTAAACTACCAGTATCAGCGTATACAAAATCAATATCCGTCATAAATTCGCCCATGTTGCAAGGTTGTGCACTTAACGTGATATCTTCAATTGAACATTGCTGAGACAAATTGGTGTTTTGACAAAAGTTATCAATTCCTAAATCGTCTCCGCCAATTATTACTTTATTAATCACTCCAGTTAGAGTAACGGTTCCCTGAGATCCAGTTCCGGCTGACTGATGTGTTACAAAAAGCGAAACTCCTGGTGCAACAGCTACTGGTAGGTCCATCAAATTAGCAACTATCGAAACCGGTTCATTATTTACCGCAAAGTTGATGTTGCCATCTCCCCAGTCTATAAAGTTGAAACTGACAGTATCCGAAGTCGGAAACTGATAAATCATTGTAGAGGTTGGATTAACCTTAAGATAAGAACCATCAGCAAATACAAATGCTCCTGAATACTGATTTACTCCAGCAGATAGTTGCGCAGATCCATCTATTGAACCGCCAGGATGCATAAATCCTTGGGCAGATAAAGTGATAGGACCTTCGGTGTGAAATACATCGTACCAGCCAGGTGTCGAATTTTGGCCTTCAGGACCATATAAGCCGTCTAGCGCATTGAAATCCATACAGGACTGCTGTGCATAAGATGCAAAACTGATAGATGTAAGGAAAAAGATTGTTAGTAAACTAAGTCTCATAGTGTGTAGAAAATTTTGAAAAATTAGTGTAGTTGCGGGCTTAAAACCAAAAACCGAACCAGTAGAATATCGTTTCCATAGGCTATTCTTATGCAAATAGTTACACATTTGTTTTTATTTAAATACCTAATAATTGGCCATCAACTTAGTCCTTCTTATTGCCTAGACTTGATTTAGATTTTCTTATGTTTGCTACTGTAATAAAAATCGTGATCTAGCCTCTATTTTTTATAAAACTTAATAACTATTGGTAATGAATATTGAAGAATTTCACAATTACTGTATGGCAAAAAAAGGAGTGGAAGAAACGTTTCCTTTTGATGAAGTGACACTGGTTTTTAAAGTACTTGGGAAGATGTTTGCGCTCACCGGTCTGGAGAGAGAAGGCTTTAAAGTAAATCTAAAATGTGACCCCGAAAAAGCCATAGAACTTAGAGAGTCCCATGCTGAGATACAACCCGGATGGCACATGAGTAAGAAACACTGGAATACTGTTGACTTTGAAGGAAGCCTATCGAATAAATTACTAAGAGAATTAATCGATCACTCTTATGAACTTGTCGTTAAAAAAATGAAGAAGGCAGATCGTGATTTTTTGTTAGAAGAATAAATATGCAGGAGATACAAACTGACTTTCTAATTGTTGGGCAAGGCCTTGCCGGTTCATTACTAGCTTGGTTTTTGGCAGAGCGTGGCCAACGTGTGCATATTGTTGACAACGACCATGAATACTCTTCTTCTGTGGTAGCCGCCGGGATTATCAACCCAGTTACGGGAAGGAGATTGGTGAAGAGTTGGATGATAGATGAGTTACTACCTGTCGCTAAATCAACTTATTTAGAAATAGAAAAAAAATTGTCAATAAGTATTTATCAGGAGCGAGTCATCTATCGCGCACTGGCCGATGTCAAAGCTGAAAACGTCTGGGACGAGCGAAGCGGCGACCAAGGATACGAGCAATATCTTGGAGCTGAAAAACCAGAGGATAAAATTCGTAATTTGATGAACCCACCTTTTAGCTGGGGAGCGATTCACAAAGCTGCACAGGTGGATATTCCAACTTTTTTGGAAACGATAGAGGACTACTTTACTAATAAAAAGCAATTCTCTAGAACTACTTTCAATTACGACGATTTAAAGTTCTTAGAAAATGGTGATGTCTTTTGTAAACTGTCTAATGATGAAAATCAAGTAGAGAATATAATTGCTAAACAAGTAATTTTCTGTGAAGGACAACGAGCGCGTTTCAATCCTTGGTTTGGAAATTTACCTTTTGTCGTTTCTAAAGGGGAGATGCTAGAAGTCAAAATTGAAGGCGGTGCTGATCTTCCAATTGTAAAACACAAAGCTTATTTAGCTCCTTTGCAAGACAGCAAACTTTGGATAGGCGCTACATACGAATGGAATGAATTAGATGAAGAACCTACTGAAAAAGCTAGAACTCAGCTTATTAAGAACTTAGAAAAAAGCATTACTGTTCCTTATGAAATTGTAAAACAAAATGCTGCCATACGCCCAACGGTAAAAGATCGAAGACCCTTTTTGGGTACTCATTCTAAGCATGCTACGATTCACATTTTCAATGGATTAGGAACAAAAGGAACTTCTCTTGGCCCTTACTGGGGACAACATTTTGTAGACTATTTACTTCAGGGAAAACAAATTGATTCCGCAGTAGATATAAAACGTTTTGATGGAAATGGAAAATGAAATGCTACTAAAATCACTGGAAGAAGATTCTGTTATTGATGACATTTTAGTCTCAGGACTTTCTAGCTTTGATGACTTGCTTAGAGTCGTTCAACAATTACCATATGGTAGAAATGAAAACCGATCAGACCCAGAATTAGTCTGGACAGAACGCCAGGGAACTTGCAGTAGTAAACATGCTTTCCTGAAAAAGATAGCAGATGAACAGGGCTTTACTAAAGTGAAATTGATACTCGCTATTTTCAAAATGAATGGTAAAAACACACCGGGCGTAGAAAAAATATTGGACGAATCTACATTGGATTACATTCCGGAAGCACATTGTTATATTTCTCTCGAAGGAAAAAGAATAGATGTTACTTTTCCAACTTCTGAGATTAAAAAACTAATGCCCGACGTTATTGAAGAACAATTTATTGAATGGCCTGATGTGGCCACTCGAAAAGTAGAAATTCATAAAACTTTCATCAAAAAATGGCTTAGTGAAAACCCACAGGATAAAACCTTTGAGGAAGTTTGGGCCATTCGTGAAGCTTGTATTAAAACACTAAGTAGCCAATAAATCGCAGTTTATTCTTCGATCAAATGAATTCCATCTTTCTCTATCCGAATCATACGTGCTTTGTACAAACCACCGATTGATTTTTTGAAAACCTTCTTACTCATGTGCAGACGAATGCTGATTTCGTCAGGACTACTTTTGTCTGTCAGTGGTAAGAAACCTTCGTTTTCCTGAAGCGCATTTATAATGGTCTTTGCTTGCTCCGGAATAGAATCATAACCAATTTTCTGTAGTCGGATATCAATCTTATCATCATCTCTGACGAGTTTCACATAGCCTTTGGTTTTGTCTCCAGATTGAACGGGTTTGAAAATTTCATTATGATAAATCAAACCTGGCCAAGTTTGATTGACAATGACTTTGTAGCCAAGGTCTGTCTCTGGACCAATGAGTAAATCCACTTCTTCCCCTCGTTGTAAAGTGATTTCTTTATCTGCAAACAGTTTTATGATTTTGCTGGAGCCGACCAATCGATCCGTTACTTCATCGACGTACATACAAACCAGATAAGACTCCCCGACATACATTCTATTGTTTTGCTGAGAGAATGGAACCAGTAAGTGCTTTTCCAGTCCCATGTCTAAAAAGGCTCCGTAGTCATTGACATCAACAACTTCAAGGTAGCCAAATTGATTTGCCAATATCTTAGGTTCTTGAGTCGTAGCTGTATAACGATCCTCACCATCCGTAAAAAGGAAGACTTTCATCTCCTGATCTTGCTCTAATTCTTCCGGAACAAATTTGTTTGGTAACAGTACCTCGTGACCTTCATCATCTTGAAGATAGATTCCATTGTCAGTTTGTCGAAAGACTTTCAGTGTATTGTATTCTCCTAGTTTTAACATGTCGGCGAAGGTACGACTCTAAAGCTAATTGTTGGTAAAGAGAAATCTATTAAGTCTTCCATTATTAAAATTCTTTCAGAAACCTTACATTTAAGTTAAATAGAAACAAAAAAGCTTAACTTCAGAATCTTCCTTGAAATTTTTTAGTCGTAACGACCAGAAAGAGAGAAGGTTAGACCTCTTTAAAGCGTATAAAGATTCTGTATTTATTTTTTTGTGCAATGCATTGTGATACATACGGCTTTTACTATTTCCCAAACACTCAATTTTCAAACAGCATGAACACTAAAGCTAAATTTCTACTCGATTTTTTATTTTCCTGCCTTCTATCTATCAGTATTAATGCGCAGGATCAAAATCACGACCATAGTCATAATCGCAGTCATGGAGAAGGAGAACCATTAACCTTCATTCCTAATCAAAATCAGTGGCATTCGAACATCAAGTACCAAACAGAGCTTGGTGGAATGAATATGCTTTACTTGGAGGAAAAATCATTGACTTATCTATTTCACGACCAAAGCGTCATGGCAAAGATGCATGATAATCGGTCGATTGCGGATACGCTCAGTTGGCAAAGTCATGCTTACAAAATTCATTTTGTCGGAGCTAAAAAATCATCCATAAAAGGGATTGATAAACAATCGGTTTACCACAACTATCTCCTGGGTAAGGAATCTGAAAATTGGGCGAGCAAAGTTCCTGTTTTTCATGGCGTCTCTTATGAAGAACTATATGAAGGTATTCAGATGAAGGCCTACAGCAAAGATGGTAATTTTAAATATGATTTCATCTTAGCACCAGGTGCAGATCCCTCTGATATTCAATTGTATTATGAAGGTGCAGATCAGTTAGAACTAAAAAATGGTGCATTACATATAAAGGCTTCTATTGAAAACATCACAGAGCATCGTCCTTTTGCTTTTCAAGAAATTGATGGAAAGACACAAGTCGTTCCCTGCGAGTATCATTTAGATAACAATACACTTACATTTGATTT
>JBGCDT010000433.1:0-3808 GCA_045105695.1 Saprospiraceae bacterium
TTCTCTTCTTTCGGGTGTTTTCTGCGATTGATTTCGCGTTAGAGCGAAACCCTCTTCCACCCCCTTCAACCCCTTGCACCCTTCTTCTACTTCTTCCTAAAAAACACCGATACCGGTACGCCCTCAAAATCAAAGTGCTTCCGCAATTGGTTTTCGATGAAATTTCGGTAACTCTCTTTTACGTGCTTTGGATAATTGCAGAAGAAAGCGAAGGCCGGGTAGTAAACGGGGAGTTGAGTGATGTATTTTATTTTGATAAATTTTCCTCGATGTGATGGTGGCGGATTCTTTTCTATGATGTCGCCCATCGTATCGTTGAGGATAGAGGTTTTGATTTTTCGTTTTCTGTTTTCAAAAACTTCGAGCCCCTTGTCGACGGCTTTGAAGATTCTTTGTTTTTCCAATGCAGAGATAAAAACGACTGGAACATCATTGAAAGGGGAGAGGCGATTTTTTAATTCGTTCTCAAAATCACGAGCGGTATTTGTTTCTTTGTTGGCCAAATCCCATTTGTTGACCAGGACGACAATACCTTTGTTTCTCTTTACCGCAAGGGAAAAAATACTCAGATCCTGCATTTCCAATCCATCCACTGCATCAACCATTATAAAGCAAACATCAGCTTCATCCATCGCTTTGATGGCGCGCATGACGGAGTAGAATTCTAGATTTTCATGCACCTTCGCCTTCTTCCGCATTCCTGCCGTATCAATTATGAAAAACTCCTTGTCGAATTTTTTATAGTGCGTGTGAATGCTGTCGCGAGTAGTCCCGGCGATGTTCGTCACAATATTTCTATCCTCTCCTAACAATGCATTCACAAGTGAAGATTTGCCAACATTTGGTTGTCCAAGAATCGCAAATTTTGGAATCTCCGTATCAAGCGGCACATAGTTTTCGACGTTATCCGTAATCACATCCAGCAGATCTCCACTTCCAGACCCCGTAAGGGAAGACAAGAAGTAAGTGTCCTCAAAGCCCATGCTCCAAAACTCATTCGCCTCAAACTGCCGTTGACTGTTGTCTACTTTATTCACAACCAGTAGAACCTTTTTATCCGTCTTTCGCAGCATCTGCGCCACCTCACCATCGAGATCCGTAATCCCTGTAGTAACGTCTGTCATAAATACAATAACAGAAGCTTCCTCAATGGCAATGCTCACCTGTGAGCGAATCGCTGATTCAAATATATCTTCAGAGCCTTCCACGAATCCTCCCGTATCGATAACCGTAAATTTCTTTCCATTCCATTCGCAGGTCCCGTACTTACGATCTCTAGTCACCCCACTGACGTCATCAATGATGGCTTCGCGCTCTCCGATCAGTCGGTTGTACAGTGTTGATTTCCCCACGTTTGGGCGGCCTACGATGGCTACTATGTTTCCCATGTTTTTTGTTTTTTTTAGTTTGCAAAGGTAGGGAATAAAAGGGTAGGAGAGGGTAGAAGAGGGTGGAAATATAAGGGCAGGAGGCAACTAGGGAGACTGGTGACAGGTGGTATTACACAGCTGGAAAAATCGTGATTTTCAAGAGATATATCTAATTACTTTTTCGTATCCCAACTTTGTCGGGTTTGTATAAGTTTGTAAATCATTGAAGAAAGTTGTTTTGTCCTTATTATAAACTGATCGGCTGTATCTGGTCGTAACGCTCCAGTAGCTTTGGCAATATGCAATTGGGTTCTTAACTCACCAAGTGAGCCAATAGATATGCGGAGGTAATAGAGAAAAGATTTATTAGTTCCGCGTTCAAATCCTTCTGCTATATTAGAGGGTACAGATACTGAGCAACGTTGCATTTGATCCTTAAGACCATAGTCTCTGCAATTTTTTAATTCTGAATATACTTTAATTGAAAGAGATAGACTCTTTTCCCAAATTAATAAATCTTCGAAGCATGTAACTTTAGTCTTTTTCATGTGATAAATTTTATGGTCTCAAATAGTTGAAATCATCAGGCTAATTAAAAGCCTACACTAATAGGTTGCAGGAGTAGATAGAATTCCATAAAAAATAAAGTACTATTTTCAAACTTTAACATTTGCATCAACCTGCCGCCTGTCATCCCGTTTCCTGTTTCCCCTCTCCCAAATTCATTTTCGTCCCAATCAAAAAATCCCCATCTTTGCCAAATGTTCCTCCGCACCCTCATCTTCTTCTTCGAGCTCGCCCGAATGGGCTACTGGGTCTATGTCGTGAACATACTGATTAATAAACCTCGGTTGAGAAAAGAAGTGCAAGGCGTTTATCAAAAAGCAGGAGTACCTTTTGATCCATCCTATTTTCATAGAATCTATTTTCATTTGATATTGAGTGCAGTGATTGTGCTTTGGTTTAGTACGTTGCGGGGGAAGCGGCTGAGTCGGAAGGAGCGGGAGGCGGCGGTTTGCCTGGGAGCAGCTACGCCTTTGTATGATGATTTGTATGACGAATACGACATGAGTAGAGAAGAGGTCAGACAAATGATTCAGGAGGGGACGGGCGAGCAACATGGCATCATTGCTATCCTTGGAATGCACTTTTACAAACGGCTTCAAAGGCTGCTGCCAAACGAAGAACGCTTCAAAGAATGCATGGAGAATTTAGCAAAAGCTCAGGAAGAGTCAAAGGCGCAGGCCGATGGGAATGTGATTTGTAAGACTACTGTTAGAAAAATAACATACGATAAAGGTGGCTATTCCTTTGCGATCTACAGAAGTATTCTGGAGAATGACTGGCAGGAGGGCGAAGCAGATATGGTTTACAAATTGGGTAGCCTCATTCAGCTCACCAGCGATATCTTCGACCTTCGAAAAGACCACCTGAATAAGGTCCAAACTTTAGTAACCGATACCAAGGACATCAACCTCATCCGAGCAGAATACTTAAAGCTAATTGACGAAACTATTGCGGCTACTAAGAAACTTAGTTACAACCGTCTTGCACGTAAGCGCTTTATTATGCAACTTCGCTTGGTGACGGGACGCGGAATGGTTTGCCTAGATCAATTGGCGAAAGCTCAGGAAAGATATGGGAAATTCGATCCCGCTTTATTCGAGCGTTCTGAATTGGTTTGTGATATGGAACGGGTGGATAACTTGCTTTGGAGCTTTTGGTATGCTTTGAAGTAGGAGGAGCTCAGTTCTGTGATTAATCCTTCAATCATTACAACCCCATCCGCTCCCGAAAAACCGCTGACTTCCGCTCCGACACATCAACGATCTCACCACTTTGCAACAAGATTCTCAACTTGCCTTTTGGAAGTGCTTGTACCTCTTTTATCATTTGTAAATTAATTACCTCTGCGCGATTACAGCGGAAAAATAATTCTGGATGTAAACGTTCCTCCAGCGCATTGAGCGATTTTTTAATCATAGCAGAAGTGTTATTGAAATAGAGGCGGACGTAATTGTCGTATGCTTTTAAATAGCGAATATCACGGAGACGAATGAAGTGACACTGTTCGCCGTCTTTGATGAAAATCTGTTTGGAGAAATCAGAAGAAGTTTGTTCTTGATTTGCTGTATTTTTTGCGAAATCTTTTTGACAATTTTCTAAAGTACTATTTAGGCGTTCAGGGTTGATGGGCTTTAAGAGATAATCCAGGGCATTTACTTCAAATGCTTTTACAGCGTATTGATCATAGGCTGTGGTGAAAATAACTTGTGGTGTGAAGTTTAATTTTTCTAATAAATCAAATCCATTCCACTGTGGCATTTGGATGTCGAGGAATAATAAATCTGGTTTTTTGGATTCGATTAGTTCAATGGCTTCCATGGTATTAGAAGCTTCGCCGATGATTTGGACGTCTTTGTGAACGTCTAGTAATT
>JBGCDT010000434.1:0-11841 GCA_045105695.1 Saprospiraceae bacterium
ATCATTGCACAACCACCCATTCCTGAGAAGAACCCAGAGATGATGTTTGCAGCACCTTGAGCAACGGCCTCGCGATTGCCCTGACCACGTGTTTCCGTAATCTCATCAATGATATTTAGCGTAAGCAAACTTTCTATCAAACCAACACCGGCCATAATCGCTGCGTAAGGTAGAATGACTAGGAATGCTTCAAAAGTCATCGGAATCATAGGAATATGGAATGGAGGAAAACCACCTGAAATCGAGGCGATGTCACCCACTGTCTTCGTTTCTATTCCAAAGAAATAAACAACTCCGAAAATACTTAAGATGGCTACCAGAGATGCAGGGATAGCTTTGCTTATTTTGGGTAAGCCCCAAATTAATAGCATTGTTACAGCTACAAGTCCTAAGAGGGTATACATCGTTTCACCTGCCAACCAAGCTCCTGAAGGATCTTTGAATTGGTCCATCTGAGAAAGGAAGATGATGATGGCCAGTCCATTCACAAAACCGAAAATAACGGGATGTGGAACCAAGCGCATGAGTTTTCCTAATTTCAATAAACCAGCAGTTACCTGAAATATACCTGCTAAGACAACAGTCGCAAAAATATATTCTACACCATGCGAATGAGCCAAGGCTGCAATCACAATTGCCACGGCACCCGTTGCACCTGAGATCATTCCCGGACGACCACCAAAGACAGAAGTAATAAGTCCCATTACAAAAGCAGCATACAAACCAGTCAATGGCGAAAGTCCTGCGATCAAAGCAAAAGCTACCGCTTCAGGAATCAAAGCCATCGCTACGGTAAGTCCAGATAGGATTTCAGTTTTGTAATCGACTTTTTGGCTAAGATCGAATAGATTAAAAAGCTTTTTCATAAATACTAAAGTGTTATAGATTGTTAAAGCATACTGATTTCTACGACGCATGTTACTGCATCTAGATTATGTAAGTACCAGCTGAGTAATTCGGGAAATTTAAAGCGGGCTTAAAAAGCAGGCGCAAATGTAAGCTTATCTTCGAGAGTTAAGTAGGGTGAAACGTTATGATTTTAATAATGTTCCTATGTTACTAATTCTATTGAAATAGCTTTTCTTTTGTGCTGTAAAAATATTGTTAGGTTTTGTTTTGTAAACTGAGTTAGCACCTTTTTTATCGTTCTATGACTTGTTTTTTGCAGAAGATAAAAGGGTGTTAAATAAATATCCTTTGATATATTAAAAAACTACAGTTTAACTAAAATCTTTATGGAATAACCTTGCCAGCTTAAATTACTTACCAAAACAGGGAAAACCCTGGCTCTCGAAAGAACCAAGGTTTTCAATCAAAATTGACGAGTATATATCGGGTGATCGGTCAACCGGATATCGTTTGTTTATGCTTCAAAATCCTCAGCTCCCTGCGCTCGCACTGGATAATCAAATCCAATTCTACTACTGCCGTCATAAGATCGCTTACCCGCAGGAATTTGCGCAAATCGCTCTGCTCTACTTCGGAAGAAAGCATCAAAACGACTGGTCATCCCATTCCAGAAAATAGCTAGGATTGATCGGTCTTGCTCTTCCTCCTGATACTCTACTTCGATACCTGCTCCTCGTCGATAAACTTCCACACTGATGATACAGACAAAAGCTAGGATCACACTGAAGCCAACAAAGAAGGAAAACAAGCCTCCCCAGAAATTGGCATTTTTGAATTTCGACTCTTGGCGAGTCATCATAGCGGTTTCACCTTTATCAACAGCTGTCTGTAAACTCTGCTTTTCCGTAGCAATGGCTTTGCTCTTTTGAGACTGCCACTGATCCAATTTTTTGCTATGCTTAGATTGGAGGGCAAGTAAAGAACTGGCCTTCTCGCTTTCAAGTGTCGCCACCTTTTTACGAAACTTTTGCGCTTGACTTTTCGCCCAGGAGTGTCCCTGAGCTAGCTTTTCGTCGTACTCCATGGCCTTCAACTGCGCTGCTTTTATCTGCGCATCATACTGAGCTGCTCGTGCTGTGCTGACCTCTGTTTGATTACTTTTGATGACCTGTAGATCATCGTTCAATCGTTGATGGATTTCTTTTACAGAGCTACGATATTCTGCTTTTAAAGCACTGTCGTCGAACACGGCTCCCACTTGTACATTGGAGACGAACGCGTGGTTGATACCATTGGTAGACAATCGGAAAGACAATACGCCCATTCCGATAGTAATCATAGTCACGATACTAAAGAGTCCGATATACCAAGCGTTTTTCAATCGTTTCCAAACCAAAGCTCTGGTGAGGACTTGCAGAAATTTTCTACCACCCAATTCTAACAATGCTACTACAAGTATCATCGCGAATATGGAAACCAGAACGGAGAGCACTTTTGAGGCCCCGGCCATTTCGCTTTGGGTGATGTACCAAATGGTAATTGCCTCCGTCAGACCACTGATGACCTGCGCTACTTTTCCAATGACATCAATACTTGGAGCGATAGGTCTAAACAAATTGTAGAAATCGGAGTTAGTCGCTGCCGTTTCTCTTTCTTTTAGTTTTACTAATTTATTCATATAAAATATTAAGATTTAAACCTTCTGATCTCTGAATAAAAGACATAGAAAGTCTTCGCTTCTGCGCACATGGTTTGCACCATATGTCAAAAGCTAACAATAAAATTACGTGCTGTCCGAAGTTAGACTTCGAAGCAACTCATTTCTGTAAAACCTTGGTAAACGCTATCTAAAAGGAAGGGAAAACAAAAGACCCAAATTATAAACGACTATTGGGATAGGGAAAAAATTACTACCAAAAACAATTACTTACCTATTTAATACGGAGAGAAACAGAAGAGGTCACACTTTTTGAGAAAATAGATAAAATAATTTTGACTAGCAGTCAATTGAATGTCAATGTATTGAGTGATTTGTTCATCCGCTTATTTTTAAATGGTGCGTTTACTTTTATAAAAAGTACTTAATGTGTAGTTTTGAAACGTGTTTAGATTAAAACTTAAAGCGATATGAAAACTTTAGTAACTTATATTATTTTCACTTTACTGATTGTTGAGGCTATAAGTGCACAGCAGTATGATCTCTACTACTACAGCTACGATACCGATCTTGTAAAAACGCATCAACCCAAAAAAATAGAAGTAGCACTAAGCGTTCCTATCGGTGTTGATTTTGCCGTCCAGGGAGCGTACAGTCCAATAAAGCACCTTTCGCTCTCAGCGGGCTTTAATCACAAACCTTCATACGAAGGAAATAGTAGCGCTAGTGTTGGAAAAGAATCTTATAATTTTGCCATTGGGACTTATCTAAATCTAAAAGAGAAGCGTACCAGAGCACCTTCTTACGAACAGCGGAAAGCCTATTCCCTCACGGTTAGTCTAGAGGTTGGTTATGGAATACACAACTTGGCGACCAATAGTGGTGTGCAATTTCCATCGCAGTATTCGACAGATATCAGTTATGAAAGTGTATTTGCTAATGTAGCAATTGGTTACGAATACAAATTTGGTAAAATCTTCACTTCCCTTAGTTATCGGAGGATTTACATCAACAGTGCTAGTTTTTCTGGCAGCTTCCCAGATTCTGACCGCTTGTTTTCGATGATTTCGCAATTGGAGGAGCGGACTGAATATGATATCGTAAACCTTGGTTTTCACAATCGGGTAGGTAAAAAAGCAGTCAAACTACTCACAGGTGTTAATGTTCCTATTTACTATTTTTACGATTTTAAAAATAATGCAGCCAGTATTTCTAATTCAGGTAATCTCTATTTGGGAGCTGCTTTTGATATTGGAGCTCTGGTGGATAAATTTAGTAATAAGAAAGAGTAATTTTTTTAAAAAATAATGAGATAGAGGTAGGTCCTTCTAATCGATACCTGTATTTATAGTATTCGATTCATCTAATAAAACAAACACATGCGTTCTTTTCTTTTTTTACTTACTTTCTTTCTGACAAACTTATTACAAGCACAAGATCTCTACGACCTAAATACCATTCAAACCATCGAAATAACTTTCGAGGAATCGAACTGGGATCAGCTACTAGACAATGCTTATGCCTCTACCGGTGATTATATTTTAGCGCAAAGCGTTACCATCAATGGAACAGCCTTCGATAGTGTAGGCGTAAAATATAAAGGCAACAGTACTTACCAATCTAATCAAACGAAGAATCCTTTTCATATAGAACTGGATACTTACAAAGATCACGAATACGATGATTACACAGATATCAAACTGAGCAACGTTGCTAAAGATCCTTCTTTCCTACGCGAAGTTTTGTCCTATCAAATTTTACGACAGTACATGGATGCGCCACTTTCTAATTATGCTAATGTTTATGTAAATGGTGATCTGATTGGATTATATAGTAATTCCGAAGCGATTTCGAAGAAGTTCGTCAATAACCGTTTTGGTTCTAAAAACAACACTTTCGTAAAATGTAATCCAATAGCTGGCGCAGGACCAGGTTCTTCTGATTTTCCAAATTTAGAATACCTCGGCGAGTCCATCAGCAGCTATGATGAAGCGTATGAACTCAAATCTGATGATGGCTGGGAAGAACTCATCGACCTTTGCGATACCCTTAACAATAGTCTTACAGCTATTGAAATGATCTTGGATGTAGATCGTGCCATTTGGATGATGGCCTTTAATAATGTTTTGGTGAACCTGGATTCTTACCTTGGTGGATTCAAGCAAAACTATTATTTGTACCGTGACGATAATGGACGTTTCGCACCAGTGGTTTGGGATCTGAATGAATCCTTCTCTGGTTTTACGATGACTGGTTCTGGTAACCTGACGAGCAACACGCAGAAGCAACAAATGGATCATTTGCTACATGATAATAGCAATGACCATCCGCTTATAAAACAACTTTTATCCGTTCCGATGTACAAGCGGATGTACTTAGCCCATGTGAAAACGATGGTTAAAGAAAACTTTGAAAATGGAACTTATGAAACTACTGGCGAAACCCTGCAAGCACTGATTGATGATGCGGTAGAACAGGATGAGAATAAATTTTTTACCTATGCTAACTTTATCAGCAACCTCTCTTCTGATGTTTCTGGAGGTGGAGGTGGACCAGGAGGAGGAAGCTCTACTATTGGTATCACAAACCTTATGGATGCCAGATCAGATTACCTACTAGGTCTTTCTGATTTCACAGCTACTGAACCTGAGATTACAGCTATCACACTCTCAGAACCTAACCCAGTTATCGGAACCAACATAACAATGACGGCAACGGTTAGCGATGCAAATCAAGTTTTTATTGGTTTCAGAAATGATGATGAGGATCGTTTTTTTAGAATAGAAATGTTCGACGACGGGGCTAATAATGACGGAGCAGCAGGAGATGGTGTTTATGGTATTGACTTGAACGTAGCCGAAGCTTTTACACAGTATTACATCTACGCAGAAAACGATGACATAGGGAAATTCTCTCCACAACGCGCTGAACATGAGTATCATACGTTTACTGCAACTACAGTTAGCATTACTCCAGGCGATGTCGTGATCAATGAATTGCTCTCTTCAAATGACGCAAGTACTGCCGATCAAGACGGAGAATTTGATGATTGGATAGAATTGTATAACAATACTTCTACAGATATTGATCTATCAGGTTACTCCCTTTCTGATGATCCAGACGATCTATTGCAATGGACCTTCCCAACGGGGACGACCATAGCTGCCGATGGCTATCTTATCATCTGGGCAGACGATGATGAAGATCAAGAAGGCCTTCATGCTAACTTCAAATTATCTGCTTCTGGTGAGACTTTATTTTTGATAGATGCTACGGGAACGATTGCAGACGAAGTGACTTTTGCTACGCAGACTACTGATGTTTCCTATGGTCGTTTTGCAAATGGTACTGGAGATTTTCAGTTGATGTCCCCAACGCATGGAGCAGAGAATATTGGAAGCGTGAGTGCAAATGAAGTTACGAAGATTGCTACTGAAGTAATTGCTTTCCCGAATCCTGCTAGGGAGTTTTTTACATTGGAAATGAAAAATGGGACAGGTGTAGTGGAAGATGTTTTGATCTATGACTTAAATGGAATGCTTATTTATAATAACACTATTACAAATAACTTATTGGTAGATGTATCCTCTTGGGAGGCTGGGATTTATGTGGTTAGAGTAGGGGATGCTTATTTGCGAGTGGCGGTGTTTTAGGAAAGTTTTAATTGAACCGGCCAGGAGGCCGTGAGCTGGCTCGTATTAGATGCTTCAGCATCCAACGAGCGAGAAGCGTGTGTACAGCTCGAAGAATGCTGAAGCATTCTTCCGAGTAAGCTTCTGGCCACTGGCCGGTTCAGTAAAAACGTTACAATAGAAATCGGCAGATTTCTATTGCTCTTCCTGTTTTACTATTTTTGTAGAATATGAGAAATGAAATTCTAGATGAAAATTTCAGTGATTTAGAATCAGAAGAAAAGCCAACGTTTAAAAACTGGCTAGTTTACTTGATTCTATGGCTCTTTGTTGGTAATACTATTATTTCGGGTTTTATTCTGGATATTAAAATAGCGATTTCTGTTTTACTTCTGACCCTCGTTACAGCCTACAGTTTTCGGAATTGGAAAAAAGGAAGTCGATTGCTATTAGTTGTTTTATTACTAGCCTCTTTCAATGTTATTTCGTTTCTACCAACAACCATAATGTCGGGTTTCTACATTGGTAACATAGGATTAAGCTTTGAACTTAAATATGTATTACTGTTCATTCTTCATTATGCCTTAAATAGAAATTGGACTAGGTTTTCGTCAATGCTCCAATTGTCAGAAGAAGAAATTAAAGCAGATTACCAATCAAAAGTCAATGCTTTTAAAAGACGTTTTGAAACAAAGACCAACAAAGAATTAGAAACAATGGCTAGCTCCGAAAGGCTAACTAGCGAAGCAAAAAAAGCAGCTCAAGAACTTTTAGCGGAAAGAAAAGATCTTAAGTAAAAGAGGGAAAAGGCCTTTGGCCTATTATTCAATTACTCTTATTGAAATATCTACTATGGTTTTGATAAACCTTGCTACAATAGATGATCTCGATCAAATTATCCTATGTGAAAATACTAAGCATAACAAACGTTTTATCTGCCCTAATTCAGAAGAAGAACACAAGTCCAATTTCGCAAACGAAGACATTGATTATTTAGTAATTAGAGCTCAAAATGATAAGCGCTTTATAGGCTACATTATCCTCGCCGGTAAAAATAATTCTAGTAATAAAATAGAATTACGAAGGATTGCCCTTTTAGAAAGGGGGAAAGGTTATGGTCGTAAAGCGATACAGTGGGTAAAAGATTATGTTTTTAAAGACTTGGGAAAAAATCGCCTAGAGTTAGACGTTTTTGATTTTAATGAGATTGGTAGAAAGCTTTATTTATCTGAAGGTTTTATTGAAGAAGGAATAATTAGACAAGTGTTTCTGACTGAGAAAGGGTATCAAAATTTAGTAATTATGTCAATTTTAAAAAAAGACTATCATAGCTAGAGCTAATTTTTTATAGTTTGGATTGCGCTTCGAGTTAACTTAGAAAATTTGAAGCACGACGACCTAAAAGTTGCAGCCCAAACTAAAATGAATTGGAAACCTTTAAGTAGTTACGAAGCTTAATAAAGGCTAACGCAAATATCAAGACTGTTATTTAGAAATAGAACAAGACTGCTCATCGGCGAGATACTAAAGTATTCTTCCGGACGAGCTTATGGCCCCTAAACGTATTAAAAGAATCAGAAGAAAAATTGGAATAAAAAATCGAGTCAGTATTTTCATTTTCATTTCTCAAGGATGTGCCGCTACCCAAACCTCCCCATCCTCAAAAAATTCCTTTTTCCAAATCGGAACCGTCTCTTTCAAGGTATCAATAGCATATTCACAAGCTGCAAAAGCTGCTTTCCGATGCGGTGTAGCCACTGCAATAACAACCGCAATTTCCCCAATCTCCAGTCTACCTACTCGATGATGAATCGCCATTCGTTTTACGCCCCAGCGTTCGACAGTAGCAGTAGCGATCTTTTGCATTTCTGAAATGGCCATCGGTTCGTAAGCTTCGAATTCTAATTTCACGACCTTCTTACCCTTAGTTTGATTACGTACGGTTCCTATAAAAACCGCGAGTCCACCTGCACTACTGGAGGAAACTAAGTCGATGCAACTTTGTGGATGTAAAGGTTTGTCGAAGATTTTGATATCGATCATGATTTATATGAATTATTTCAAAAATTAACCCCCACTCACCGGCGGAATAATAACTACCTCATCTCTCTCCCCAATGATAAAATCATCAGATTGATACTCCTCATTCACCGCAATGGCTAAGGAGCGCAAGCGTTCAAAAGCAGGAAACTGCTTACATAATTGAGCTTTTAGATTGCCTACCGTCGGCTGGTCTTCCATTTCAAAAGTAAGTCGCTGACCTCCAATAATGTCTTTTGCGATACCGAAAGCTATAATATTAGTTTGCATAAATATTCACGTTGTTTTACAGCCAACAAAGTAAAAACAAATAGCTAACTTTATGATATTCCAACAGGTTTATTCCTCATATTTGTAACAAGTAACTGTACAAACTAAATTTACTATAAAATGAAAAGTCTTTTGAATCTGCATTTCGTTACAAAGCTCTACCTGGCTACGCCGAGTAGACAGGCTCGGCGATGCTAAGGCATCGCCTATGTTTTATGCCCCGTCTGGCTGCCGGACAGGCTCATTCAGATCCAAAATTCAATTCCATTTTATGTTAATATAGTTGTGCCCAATTACTTACAAGAGAAACTACATTAATGCTTTACGATAACCACGGAAGAAAGATAAACTACCTGCGATTGGCCGTTACCGACCGATGCAACTTGCGTTGTTTCTACTGCATGCCGGAGGAGGGGATCAATTACATTCCAAGGAAGGAGTTGTTGACTTACGAAGAGATGGAACGGATCGTAAAGGTGATGGTCGGACTCGGTATTCAAAAGGTTCGAATCACTGGTGGAGAGCCATTTCTAAGAAAGGGCATGATGGAATTTCTGAAAAGACTTTCTGACATTGATGGCTTAGATGAACTCAATATCACGACAAATGGAACCCTCACTGCTGGCAGAGTCAATGAATTGAAGGCCCTAGGGATTAACTCTGTAAACCTAAGTCTTGATAGCTTAGATGAAAAACGATTTTTTGAAATCACCCGACGAGACGAATTTCAAACGGTCATGCAGACTTTGGATGAACTAATTGATAGCGGTATTGATACAAAAATAAATGCCGTAGTGATGGAAGGTCATAATATCGAGGATATTATTCCACTTGTCAATTTAGCAAAGGAAAAACCTATTGATGTTCGATTCATAGAAGAAATGCCTTTCAACGGAAATGGTAAGAAAGCGGAACTTCTCTGGACCTTTCCTAAGATATTAGCGCACATTGAAAATACATATCCAGCTATTGCTAAGTTACCAGACCCACCACATTCTACTTCTTTTAATTATGAAATTCCAGACTTCCAAGGGAAGATAGGAATCATTGCAGCCTACTCCAGATTGTTTTGCGGAAGCTGCAATCGCATTCGTCTTACGCCTCAAGGCCAATTAAAAACCTGCCTCTACGACAACGGTATTTTCAATCTGCGGGACCTACTGCGCTCCGGTGCAACGGATGAACAAATTGTAAGTACATTGTTAGAAGCACTAAACCACAGAGCTAAAGATGGCTTTGAAGCAGAAAAAAACAGAGGCTTAAATTTACCTGTTTCAGAATCTATGGCTACCATTGGAGGTTAGCCTGTCTCCAGTAACCTGTCAGCCTGTAACCAAATAAAATACCATGTCTAAAAAATCTCCAACACTCCTCCTCCTCGCGGCAGGAATGGGAAGTCGCTACGGCGGTCTCAAGCAATTAGATTCCATAGGCCCCAGTGGCGAAACGATTTTGGATTATTCCGTATACGATGCCATTCAGGCAGGTTTTGGAAAAGTTGTCTTTGTCATCAGAGATCATTTTGAAGAAGCCTTTGAGGAAAAGATAGCAGCTAAGTTTCGGGAGCACATAGAAGTCGAATACGCTTATCAACCTGTGAATTTGCCTAACTACGATGGCGTAGAAAGGACGAAGCCCTGGGGAACAGGCCATGCCGTTCTCGTTGCAAAAGACAAAACAGATGGCCCATTTGCTGTTGCCAATGCAGATGATTTTTATGGAAGAAGTTCCTTTGGCGTCTTAGCTAATTTTTTGAAAACAGATGTAGCCTCAGATCATTTTGCGATGGTTGGTTTTGATTTAGGAAAGACGCTTTCGCCAAATGGTTCGGTTTCCAGAGGTGTTTGTGAAGTAGATGAAAACGACTTTCTGAAAACAGTAAGAGAGCGGACGAATATCATTCAGACCGAAGAAGGAATTCGGTTTGTCGAAAATGAAGTGCAGCATCCTTTGGAGTCTAATGTTCCTGTGTCTATGAATCTTTGGGGTTTTGATAACAGTTTTTTTGAAACCTTGGAAGAGCACTTTTCGACTTTTGTTGAAAAAAATAAAGACAATTCTAAGTCAGAATATTACATCCCTTTAGTTGTAAATGAATTGTTAGAAAAAAACGAAATTAAGTTGAGGGTGCTTCCGACGACTTCTCAGTGGTTTGGGGTGACGTATCAAGAGGATAAGCCTAGTGTGGAGAATAAGATTGATGGGTTGATTGGGAAAGGGGATTATGGGAGTCCTTTGTTTTGATTGGAGAGAATTATTCAGAAGCTCTGTTAAGAGCTATTTTATTTAACTCAGGATAAATGTTATGCTATGAAAAAAGTATCTATTGAAACTTCATTTTCAAGTTTAAGAGAGATAAAAGAAACGTTAGAATCAAAAAAGATTTTTCAATTCTATGAGAAAAAAAATCGAATCATCATTCAGAAATCCAACACAATCCAGGTGAGAATTTCTCTTCATAATGGTAAGGCTGATGTTGAAGCAGTTTTTCCTCAAATAGGAAATTCAGTTCAAGTGATTTCATCGATCATATTGATTTATGTTGGATCTAAGATGAATATTCCATTTACCTGGGTGATAGGAATTTTATTAGGTCAATTGATCGCATTTCAGTGGTATTCCCCCAAAATAAATGAACTTCAGAATAGTGTGATATCTGCTTTGAGTAATAAATAGCAAAACTAAATTGACAAAAAAAGGAGCCTGAGAAAACCCCCAGACTCCTTCAACTTTTAATTTACAAATATCTTATCTAAATAGCGTCACATCTCCTTTGTACAGAATCTTGAATCCATCAATGAACTCAACCTCTGCAACATAAATGTACACGCCTGGATTCACATCTTTTCCTTTGAACGTTCCATCCCATCCATGTTCAGGATCATTAGGTTGGAAACCTTCTCCTTCCAATCCTTCTGACTCAAATACAAGTTCTCCCCAACGATTAAATATTCTAAAGAAATTAACCTGTGCGATACTTGGATCGTCTATAGCCGATAAGATGATGAACTCATCATTCGGAGGCGTATCATTTGGAGAGAAAGCATTCGGTATATATATCGGACGATCTTTATCGACCAGCACCTGAATCTCTTCTCTGACAATACAGCCAAAGGTATCAACTACGGTTACTTCAAAGTTCGTTGTATAATACATGATCGGAGAAGTCTCAGGATAGAGACGGTCTAAATCTGTCGTGTCGAATACCAGGTATTCTAGTGGTGTCCATAGCACTGTATCAATCGCTCCTAAGTTCGCGTATTGTGGGTCAAGGTCTATGGTAGTTCCCAGACTAATACTAACTTCTTCTTCAATGCCAAGCGTAAGCTCCGCTGGTTCTGAGATAAAAATTTCATCTTCAAAAGTACAACCATCCGCATCTTCGATCATCAC
>JBGCDT010000435.1:0-29494 GCA_045105695.1 Saprospiraceae bacterium
CAGCGCTGATGGTACTGCCTTATGGTGGGAGAGTAAGTCGCCGCCAACTCAACATAACAATTAGGCTCGTTGCAAATGCAACGGGCCTTTTTGTTTTATAGGTACTCCTCCATTTTCCCTTTGTTCCCTTTGTAAAATTTATACCATTTTGAACCCCTCTCCGAAAATTTATTAACGAAAAACTGTAATTTCACGGGAATAAACTTATCCAATGAATAGACAAAATAATTTGGCAGTACGATTAGAGTTAGTATGGTGGTTATTTACTTTTATTGTTTTAGCAGGTGTTCTCATTCCAGTGCATAATACAACGACTGATTATCCTTTCTGGATAGCTAATTCTATTTTTGTAATAGTATTTATTACACTGACCAGATATGTTTTTCTACTACGTCATACTTTTCTGGCAGATAAACAAACGTTGAAAGTCGTACTGTTTTTTCTGAGTATTCCCATCGTATTTTTTTTAGTCAGCCAGTTATATTATTTTCAGACTTTTCTTGATGAGAAGGGAGTCGAATCTTTTCTTCAAGGAATGCCTCTAGCAAAAACAAATCGAATTGCAAGTTTTATTAGAACAGAAATGATGATGTTCGGAATAGGTAGTATTATTATCGCTATTATTTTTCCGTTTAGAATGTTACTCTCCTACTGGAAGTGGAGAAATAGAGGAGTGGCCTAATCCAAATTCACCAGTCAATCTTAAACAACTATGTCAAAAGTCCAGGAGTTCAACGACTACAGAGAAAAGATGAATGATAAAATCTTTGCTCAAAATAATAAGGTATTGAAGCGTTTTTTTAATCTTGATACGAACGCTTATAAGGATGGAGCATTACCAAAGAAGACTAAAGAATTATTGGGACTAATAGCTTCAATGGTCCTAAGATGTGATGATTGTATCAGTTATCACTTAGGTACTTGTCATGAAATAGGTGTGACAAAAGATGAGGTATTTGAAGTATTTGCAATCGCAAATCTAGTAGGGGGATCCATTTGCATTCCACATACAAGAAGAGCGGTAGAATACTGGGAGTCTTTAGATGCTGAGGTGAGGTCATAAATAGAAAAAATCGTAAAGCTCTTTTAAAGAGAACTTTTCCATAATTGAGAAACTATGCATGAATATTTAGATGAACTAAATGAAGTACAACGAAAAGCAGTAACTACTACCGATGGTCCTGTGCTTGTTGTGGCGGGCCCTGGTTCGGGAAAGACAAGAGTACTAACATACCGAATAGCTCATCTAATACAAAAGGGTACTGCTCCATGGGAAATACTAGCATTGACATTTACAAACAAAGCGGCTAGGGAGATGAAAGATCGAATCGCGAAAGTGGTTGGGGATCGTGCAAGTAGCTTATGGGCAGGGACTTTTCACTCTGTATTCTGTAAGATTCTTAGAATGGAAGCGGATAAAATTGGTTATCCAAAAAGCTTTACAATTTATGATTCTCAGGATAGTAAGAGTCTTGTTACAAATATCATAAAGGAAATGGGTTTAGATCCTAAAGCATATAACTCCAATACAGTAAGGGCACGTATTTCTTCCGCTAAGAGCAATATGATGAGCCCTGCGGTGTACAGACTTAATGAGGATTGGCAGAAAGAAGATCGACAAAAGAAGATACCTGATTTAGTTTATATCTATGAGCGTTATGCAAAACGATGCAAACGTTCAGGCGCAATGGACTTTGATGATCTGCTCTTTCAACTATATAATTTATTAAAGGAAAACAAAGACGGCGTAAGAGAAAAATACCAAAGAAAATTTAAGTACGTATTAGTCGATGAGTTTCAAGATACGAACTCTTTACAGTATGCGATTCTTCGATTGTTTATTGAATACTCTGAAAGCCCTCAAAACATTTGTGCAGTAGGTGATGATGCTCAAAGTATTTATGGATTTAGGGGCGCTACGATTCAGAATATCCTTGACTTTGAGAATGATTACAAAAACCTGCAAACCTTTAAACTAGAGCAAAATTATCGCTCTACAGAACACATCGTCCAAGCTGCGAATGAAGTGATAACTAAGAATAAAAATCAAATTCAAAAAACAATCTGGTCGCATAAAGGAACAGGGCATAAGATAAAAATTGTACCTGCGATGAATGATACAGAGGAAGGGCGACGAGTAGGGGGGATGATTGTAGAACAAAAATCTAGATACCATTTGAGGAATAGTGACATCGCTATTTTATACCGAACAAATGCACAATCTAGAGTTTTTGAAGAATCGCTCCGCCGACAAAATGTTTTGTATAAAGTTTTTGGAGGCCTTTCTTTTTATCAACGGAAAGAAGTCAAAGACCTTTTGGCTTACCTACGTTTATCAGTAAACACGAATGATGAAGAAGCGCTTCGCAGAATTATCAATTACCCTAAGAGAGGAATCGGGAAAACCTCTGTAGACAAAATCAGCTTGGCTGCTGGAGAGGAAGGGACAAGTATGTGGGAAGCGATAAACAAAACAAGCATTGGAGGAAAATCAAAAACAGGCTTGATTGAATTTCAAAAACTGATTAGACATTTTCAATCCATTGTAGAAAAGAAAGACGCTTACGAAGCGGCACTTTATATCGCGAATAAATCAGGACTAATTAAAGAAATAGAAGCGGACAAGACCTTAGAAGGACAAGGGCGGAAAGAAAATTTAGCTAGTCTGCTAAACGGAATTGGTAGTTTCGTAGGCGGGGAAGAGATGGGAAACAATGTTTCTGATGAGGAAGATAAATCATTAGAAGCTTACATCCAGAGTATATCATTATTAACAGATCAGGACTCTGAAAAAGATCAAAAGGAAACGGTGACCTTAATGTCTGTACACGCCGCAAAGGGTTTGGAGTTTAAATCTGTGTTTGTTGTTGGTCTTGAAGAAACACTCTTTCCTTCACTGAAAAATGGGATGATGCCCAGTGAGCAAATGGCGGCAGTAGATGAAGAAAGACGTTTGTTTTATGTGGCGATTACTCGTGCAGAATTGTATTTGACTTTGACTTTTGCGAAAAGCAGATACCAATATGGGAAGATGAAACAAAATCGACCAAGTCGCTTTTTGTCGGAAATCTCCAGAGATCACTTAGAAAGCGCTGGCGCTCTGCCAGGACAAACCTCCATTAATAGTCGCAGAGGCACAGGGAGATTGCGCACAGGTGTAAGTGGTAATTTCCAAAAGCCTTTAGCTCGGGCAACAGCTATATCTGCTACTAAAATTAAGAATTTCAAACCTAGCCCTGGAAGTTCCATTCAAGCTGGAATGAAAGTTTTACATCAACGCTTCGGAGAAGGAAAAGTCATTTCCATAGATGGACATGAAGAATCTAAGGTAGCAACTATCTTCTTTAAAGGTGTTCCTAATCCAGAAAGAAAAATCATGCTGAAGTATGCAAAGTTGCAGATTATGAATTAGTCTTTTTATTAGCTTTGCATATGCATCAGAAAAACGAATATACCCAGTTGATAAGAGCGGAAGCTCAGCGGCTGGGTTTTTCTTTTGTAGGTTTTGCTAAAGCTGAATATATGGATCAAGAGGCTAGGCAATTAGAAAATTGGTTGCAACAAGGTGCACACGGGAAGATGGCTTACATGACTAATCATTTTGAAAAGAGAGTAGACCCCACGAAATTAATCGAGGGTGCGAAATCTGTAGTATCATTGTTATACAATTATCACACAGATGAAAAACAACTAGATCCAACTGCTCCAAAGATAGCCAGTTATGCTTATGGAGAAGATTATCACTTTGTAGTTAAAAGAAAACTTAAAGATTTACTCCGCTTTATCAGAGAAACTATTGGTGAGGTAGCGGGTAGATGCTTTGTTGATTCAGCTCCTGTGTTGGAGCGCGATTGGGCGAAGCGAAGTGGAAATGGCTGGATAGGGAAAAACACTTTGCTAATTCATCCTAAACAAGGCTCTTATTTTTTTCTAGCGGAGCTCATCATAGATTTAGAGCTAATCTACGATCATCCCATCAAAGACTACTGCGGAACCTGCACGAAATGTATCGACGCTTGTCCAACCGATGCAATTGCAGAAGGGGGGTATTGGATGGACGGTAGCAAGTGTATATCTTATCTAACAATAGAATTACGGGAAGCGATACCCAATGAGTTTCAAGCCCAAATGCAGAATTGGATGTTTGGCTGTGATATTTGTCAACAGGTTTGCCCTTGGAATCGATTTTCAAAAAAACATGAAGAGCCAGCTTTTGAGCCGCACCCGGATTTATTAGAAATGAAGAAGAGAGACTGGGAAGAAATAACGGAGGAAGTCTTTAAAACCATCTTCAAAGGCTCTGCTGTAAAACGCACTAAATATAAAGGGCTTAAAGGGAATATTAATTTTCTAAAGAAGAAGCGTTAAAAAGAAAATTTGACTAAGAAATCGACTTAGCTTCCAAGACAGGACCAAGATTTACTCCCATCCAATAACTTGCAATAGAACCAATTAAATCATTAAAATCATTGATGTCAATAGGCTTATTAACATATGCATTCGCACCATATTCGTAACAAGTTCTAATATCATTTTCATGGAGTGAAGAAGATAAGACGATGACAGGAAGTCTCTTCAAGATTTCATCCTGATATATGATTTTTAAAATTTCAGTACCATTAATCTTAGGCATATTTAAATCAAGAAGTAAAAAGGATATATCAGAAAGGGAGGAACTCTTTAAATAGTCTAATAGGGCTTGACCATCTCCAATGTGGATGATTTCTACAGGGAAATCAAGTTCTTCAAAGGCTAGCTTAGTGAGTTCAAAATCAGCTAGGTTATCTTCGGCTAAAATTATTTTTTTTGATAAGACTTTGCTGTTCATAAAGATATGTTCTGAAAAATGACTGGCGGCCAATCTTGGTTTATTAGTAAGAGGTGATACATAGAGTTATTTTTGAATAGCCTCCGTCAATTGTAATTATACCCAATATTCTGCTAAAGGTTCTGTTTTTTTAGAGATTTGTAAAGGATTGTGTAATGCTTATTTTTAGATTTCGATATTCTTAATTGAGAAACTCTGTGGATTTACCTTATAGCAATTATCTTTAGGGAAAAACAAGATAACTATGCAATTAAGATATTCTATCACACTCATATACTTTTTAGTGTTATCAACGGCCTGTCAAAACAACTCAAGGACTGATTCCTCTAAAGATACTAGGGCTACGACAACTGAAAAAAAATCACCTGTACCAGCAGGACAAGTTACGGACAGTGACCAAAAAACTATTCTGTTTTTTGGCAACAGTCTGACTGCTGGTTATGGAATTGATCCTAAAGATGCTTTTGTCGGTCTCATCGATAATAAACTAGACTCTTTAGATCTACCTTATAAGGCAGTAAATTCTGGAGTGAGTGGTGAAACTACTGCCGGTGGCCTTGGACGAATTGAATGGATTCTCGATCAATACGAACCTTCTGTTTTTGTACTGGAACTTGGCGGAAATGATGCACTCAGAGGTGTAGATCCTTCTGCGTCTAAAGACAATCTCCAAGGAATTATAGATGCGGTTAAGAATAAATATCCTACTACTTCTATTGTATTGGCAGGTATGGAAGCTCCACCTAATATGGGAGAGACTTTTAGAAATAGCTTTCGCCAAATGTATCGTGATCTTGCTAAAAAGAATGATCTTCTCTTGATTCCTTTTTTATTGGAAGGAGTAGGAGGTATACCTGAGCTAAATCTTAAAGACGGCATTCATCCTACTGAAGAAGGTCATAAAATAGTAGCTGAAGTTATTTGGAAAGTATTAGAAAATGCCTTGTAGTTTTTTGCCCTAAAGAATAATCAATGAATATCAAAAGCCAATACATAGCCATTGCTGTTTCTCTGTTGATCCTTGGAGGACTATTTTATTACTTTAGTAGCATTGTAACTTACGTACTTATTGCGTGGGTACTTTCTATGATAGGTCAGCCGCTGATGAGTTTTTTTAAACAGAAGCTGAGAATTGGTCGCTTCAAGGCAGGACCTAATATCGCAGCAATACTTACTTTGCTGATCTATTTCTTCACTGCCACAGTTCTAGTTGGATTATTTGTTCCATTGATTTTGGAGCAAGCCAGAAACTTATCTACGGTTAATTATTCTCAAATCAGTAACACCCTTGAAGTCCCACTTAATCAGTTAAATAATTGGCTAATCGAAATAGGATTGGTAGAGGCGGGGGAATCTCCATCCTCACAAATTGGCGACACTTTTCGGGAATGGTTTCAACCATCTAAAATTTCAAATTTCTTTGGTTCCCTCTTGGGAGCTGCTGGTAATTTATTGTTTACTGTTTTCTCTGTTGTATTCATTACCTTTTTCTTTCTGAAAGAGCAGGGTCTATTTGTCAGTGTCCTGGTCGCTATTGCTCCAAATGAATACGACCAATCTGTAAGAAATGCTATTGATAGCATCAGCCGTTTGTTGACTCGGTATTTCGGAGGAGTATTGTTACAAATTTCCATCATTACCATTTTTGTTTCTAGCCTTTTAGGTTTTATGGGAATACAAAATGCTTTATTGATTGGATTTTTTGCTGGATTAATAAACGTTATTCCCTACCTCGGACCGATCATTGGAGCCGGTTTTGGGATTTTGGTAACGGTATCTTCCAACGTAGGAATGGAGTTTTATCCTGACTTATTTACGCTGCTAATCCAAGTAGCTGCTGTATTTGGAGCTATGCAAATGCTTGATAACTTCTTACTGCAACCTTATATTTTTTCAACAAGTGTGTTAGCACATCCTTTAGAAATTTTTATTGTCGTATTGATGGGAGCGCAGTTGGGAGGAATTACCGGGATGGTTCTGGCGATACCTGCTTATACCGTCTTTAGAGTAATCGGAAAAGAATTCCTAAGCGAGTTCAAGATCATTCAGCATCTCACAGGAAGGATGGATCAAGAAATGACAAAACTAGAATAAACAAAAAAAATAACAGTAAGCTTACGTTTTGTAAACTTACTGTTATGGGTGACCTAAAAGGAAAAATTATTTAAGACCTTTTATAGAGGTAGCATTTGTTTTATTTATTGTCCTGCTTGGCAAATACCTTTTTTAGTAGATCAGAAGTACGCTCAGAAATGTTCGTTCTGATGCCTTGTTCTTTTTTCTCTACCATAGAGAACAACCCCTTCAAAGCTTGTGTCGTCACATAATCATCTAGACTAGGATTCATCTTCTGTACGAACGGGATTTTGTTGTAAGCACTTACAGCATCTCTCCAGTACTTGGTAGCATTTACTTTGTCCAATGATTTTACAATCTTAGGATTAAAAGAATTATACAATTTTTGGTTTGTCGTTCTATTCAGATAACTAGTTGCAGCATTGTTAGATCCCATTAGGATATTCGTAGCATCAGAGAAAGACATTTGTTTGATGGCAGAAACGAAAATAGGTTTAGCTGATTTAGCTGCATCCTCCGCAGCACGATTTAATAGCGTAATCATCTTATCTTCCACTTGAGTGAAACCAGGAATGTTTTTAAGTTTCTTAGTCACCTTCTGGACTTCTTCTGGAAGTAGGATCTTATAAGCAGATTTCAAATAACCATCCTTTGTAGAAAGTTGGTCAGCACCTTTGCTGATTCCCACATTAAGTGCTTCCTTTAGACCCGCACCTATTTGTTCGTTAGTGAGTACGCCCTCTCCTAAAGAGCCGGCAATATCCTGTAGCTCTTTACAAGCTGTAAATTGTAGTACGACCATTAAAAATAAAATTCTCTTTAACATGGATTCTTGATTTATGTGATTATTAAATTGATACAAGTTCTAAAGTCATGAACTTGCGTGTGTTGTTTTAGACTGTGTGATTTCTAAATTGTAACGTCTTTTGAGGAAAATGAAATGTTACGATAATACTAAAATTGAAAGCGACTTATTTTCATTATAGTGTAAAAGACAATGGAAAATAGTAGTTAGAATTTGATTACCCAGCATATTCTGCTAGACAATTGTTGCAAAGACAGCCGTCGAACTGCTCTTCCAAGGACTCACGAGTTGTAGTATGTATAGAGACATTCTGGCACCAACAGGTATCATCGTTATAACATAAGAAAGGGTTTCCACACCTTGGACAACCTTTCACAAAGCTCTCAGTTTCCTCAATGTAAACACTGCTGAATTTAGCTTGAGGTATCGGACTGGCCTTACGAATACGAACCGTTACTTCCTGGATACTACTAAATTGATTTTTCAGGCCATAGATAATATTTTGAGCAACGGTCTCAATTAATTTGACAGTATCTCGCATAGCAGCTTGACAGATCAAAAAAACAGTTTCGTAGTTCACTGTATTTCTAACATCATCGCTTTCGGCAGCTTTCTTAAAATTTGTTTTGATGTAAATGTCTACTTCAAACTGATTTCCAATCAATTCTTCTTCTGAATACACGCCGTGATAAGCATAAAACTGAAGTCCTTCTAATACAATTTGGCCCATGATATATGCAGTTTAATTTAGCCTCAAATGTAAGGATTTTAAGTTTAGCCCCAAACCTGTCATTTATTCGTTAAAAAAGCTTAGACTTATCTTTCTACATCTGTTTCGTTAGATTGAAAAGTGTATTTTTGTGGCAAGATATTTACTATTTTAGTAATAAGTAACTTCACTCAAAACTAAGAAGATAGAATCTAATCTGTCTTTTGATACTTTGTGAAGCCCTTGTCACTTTTTTAATTAATTAAAGCAAACAAATTTCTGTTATGCAAAATAAAGGTAACCATACAACAGCTGCTCCTAAAAGAGCAAAGACAGATCAGTACCAAGGCCATGATTACTATGGTGTAGATGAGCTCTTGGAAGAAGATCACCTCCTCGCCCGCGACGCTGTGCGCGAATGGGTAAAACAGGAAGTTAGTCCAATCATTGAGGATTACTCTGAAAGAGCAGAATGTCCTCAGCACCTTTTCAAAGGTTTGGCTGACATCGGAGCTTTTGGTCCTAGCTTACCAGCCGAGTATGGTTGTGGAGGTATGGATGAAATCGCTTATGGTATAATTATGCAAGAACTGGAAAGAGGAGATTCTGGTATTCGTTCAATGGCTTCTGTCCAGGGCTCATTGGTGATGTACCCAATTTATCGTTTTGGTTCTGAAGAGCAAAAAAGAAAGTATTTGCCTAAAATGGCGAAAGGAGAATTGATCGGTTGCTTTGGGTTAACAGAGCCAGATCATGGATCTAATCCAAACGGGATGGTCACTAATATTAAAGAAGATGGAGATAGTTATATTTTAAATGGAGCAAAGATGTGGATCACCAATTCACCTGTTGCAGATGTAGCTATTGTTTGGGCTAAAGATGAAGAAGGTATTGTAAGAGGTGTTATTGTGGAAAAAGGAATGAAAGGCTTTTCTGCTCCTGAGATTCACGGTAAGTGGTCTTTACGAGCTTCTATAACTGGAGAGTTAGTCTTTGAAGATGTAAGAGTGCCTAAGAGCAATATATTACCGAATGTAAAAGGGTTGAAAGGACCACTGTCCTGTTTGTCAAAAGCGAGATATGGTATTGCTTGGGGAGCGATCGGAGCAGCTTTGGATTGCTATGATTCTGCATTGCGTTATTCTAAAGAAAGAATTCAGTTTGGAAAACCAATCGGACAGTTTCAGCTGACGCAAAAGAAACTAGCAGAGATGATTACAGAAATTACAAAAGCGCAGTTACTGGCTTGGCGTTTAGGAACTTTAGCCAATAAAGGCAAAGCAACTCCTGCACAAATTTCTATGGCAAAAAGAAACAATGTTCACATGGCATTGGAAATCGCTAGAGAGGCCAGACAGATTCACGGAGGTATGGGGATTACAAATGAATATCCAATTATGCGTCATATGATGAACCTGGAAACAGTGTTAACATACGAAGGAACACATGATATTCACCTGCTGATCACTGGTCTTGATGTGACTGGCTTGAATGCTTTTGAATAGTCCTGTTCTATAATTAATATTAGAAACTACAATAGCCTGACCAATGCTTTACTTCGCAAAGAACTTCTGTTCAAGGTGGGGGGCGATTGGTCAGGCTTGTTTTTAGTCGTACTGCATCAGAAGCTTATCCAAAATATGAAGTAATTTGTAGGGAAATGCTTTTTTTGTGCAGCAAACTAAAGTTTCGACATATTGTTAATATTTTGTTTTTAACAAGACTGTTTAAGTACCAATTTACTATCATTATCCGTTTCATAATAGTATTTAGGTCATAACTAAAGCCTGATTCCCCTGCAAAATTTTACCCTATGGAAAGATATATTTTAAAAACGTTGTACACACTTGTCGCTTTACTTCTTGCAGGAATTAGCTTGCAGGCACAGAGTTCAACTTCACAAGAGCTACAACCCCTTATCAAATTGATCAATGGTTCTTTTGAAGATACCCCTTCTGTTGGGCGTAAATATGGTAAAGGCCCAGATGGCTGGCGTGACTGTGGAATGCAAGATGAGACTGCACCAGATATTCATCCTGCTCCAGCCGGAATGGAACCCTTTTTTGAAGTTAGCTTACAGCCGTCACAAGGAAATACCTACGTCGGGATGGTTGTCAGAGAGAATGTGACCTGGGAAGGTATCGCGCAAAGATTGAGATCTCCTCTGATGAAAGGGAAGTGCTACAATTTTAGTATTGATTTGGCTAGGGCCAAAAGATATGTTAGTTCCAGTAAGAAATCTCCTATTCCCGTAAACTACAAGAAAGCAGCAGTACTTAGAATTTGGGGAAGTAATAGTGCTTGTCGTAAATTAGAATTATTAGATGAGACAGATGCAGTAGAGAATCACCAATGGATGACTTATAACATGCGGTTGGAACCTTCTCGAAATTATGCTTTCCTGATGCTGGAAGTCTTTTATAAAACACCAGTATTTACCGAGTACAATGGTAATATGTTGTTAGACAATGCCTCAGACCTAATGCCCGTGCCATGTGATGAGGCACCCGAACCATCGGTAGAAACTCCTGACACAGAACTCATCGCTTCCACTAATCCTATTAACACTTCTCCAAATAAGACTAATAAAGAACCTAATAATAAACCTAGAACAGAGCAACTAGCCAAAGAAGAAAACCCTAAATCTTCTGGAAAACCAGCAAAAAAGAAAAAGGAATATCTAAAGGAATTGAATGATGACATAAAGGTTGGACAGGAGATTACTTTGAAGAACTTATATTTTGATGCGGATTCGTCTAGTATACAGAAGCGTTATTATCCGATTGTAAATGATGTGTATAGTTATCTTTTAGAAAATGAAAAAGTTATCATAGAGGTAGGTGGCCATACCAATAACCGTTGCGAGGATATGTTTTGTAATAAGCTCTCGGAAAAGAGAGCCAAGGCCATTGCCAATTATCTAACGAAGAAGGGCATTCGATCTAATCGAGTGAAATACAAAGGCTATGGAAAGACAAACCCAAAGTATCCTAACAATACTCCTACAAACAGAAGGCGTAATCAAAGAGTAGAAATAAAAATATTGAGTAAAGGTTAGTAGGCATAAAGCTGCGAACCACTTCGTTAATTGCTATTACATAATTAGTAGAGACCAATAAGCCTACTGAAAAGTGTAATAGCAATTTTTTTGTGTAATGGAGACCGTTAGGCTGAGAGGAGTATAAACAAAGAAACATTGGAGTGATTTTTATCGTACTTTTGTACTCGATTTGAGGAGAACTAATCGCCTTAATTACTTTAAAATGATCTGTAAAATTTGAATATAGAAATGAATAAAGAAGCTTTTAATAAGATTTGGAAAATGATTGGCTTGCGTTACAAGTCGCATCCTTGGCATGGTATAGACATTGGGCCTGATGCTCCTGAGAAAGTGACTGCTTTTATAGAAGTTATTCCTTCAGATACAGTTAAATATGAAGTAGATAAAACCACTGGTTATTTGAAGATTGATCGTCCTCAGAAATTCTCTAACATTGTTCCTGCGTTATATGGATTTGTCCCACAGACCATCTGCAAAGATGAAGTTGCAGCTTATTGTATGGAGAAAACCGGTAGAAAAAATATTTTAGGAGATGACGATCCACTGGATATTTGTGTATTGACAGAGAGAGAGGTTACACATGGAAACATCATCGTTCATGCCATTCCAATCGGAGGTTTCAGAATGATTGATAATGGAGAAGCTGATGATAAAATAATTGCTGTGCTGAAGAGTGATGAAGTTTATGGACATTGGAAAGATATTAAGGATTTGCCAAAGACTATATTGAATAGATTGCAGCATTACTTCTTGACCTACAAGCAGTTGCCAGAAGAAGCTCCTAAGTGTGAAATAGTAGCAGTCTATGGAAGAGAGGAGGCATTGGAAGTAATCAAGAGAAGTCAAAAGGACTATGACAAGAGTTACGGAAACCTGGAAGAAGCCCTTTCCTTGACAATGCTGGAAGCTTTTCAATTTGCACAAAGACAACAAGACTTATTAAAGAATTTAAAATAGATGTTCTAAGTTCTGATTATAAAAAAAATCTTGAAATAAACCTGCTTACATTGTGAGTGGGTTTATTTCGTTAATATTACGACCTAAAAGAAATTATTTTGGAACAAAACAATATACTACAAAAACTTAGAGAGAGTATTCAAGAGGATACTTTTGTCCGGCTTACATTGAGTAAAAATCGAGAATCTAAAAGTGATTTGAGGAAGGTGTTGATTAAATTAGTGAATATAAAGGAGCAAGCTCATCTCTCTTTTGTTTATCGTCATCAGCGAAAAGACATTACTAAGAATTATGAATTAGAAAAAGCATATAATGAATTAGATCGATTGATGAACGAAACGTTTATCATTTACAACCTATTCACTACAGCGGCAGATTGGTCTGGGGAGTTGGTTGGAACTACCTTTAAATTAAAAAAGAAACCACCGACGTTTAAATCTAAACCCGCACGTAGTCATGATAAATCTAAAAATCATCTGATCGGGAAAACAAATTATTTACAACTGCTAGGAATACTTAATACCCAAGGAAATATAAAGAAGGACAAAGGCGATAAGTACAAACAGATTAATAAGTTTGTAGAAATAATAGATAGCTTACTGAAAGATGTAAACACATTGTTAGAGAAGAAGAAGGTCAGTGTTGTGGACATGGGGTCAGGTAAAGGTTATCTAACTTTTGCCCTTTATGATTATTTGAAGAATAAATTAAACTTAGAACCTGAAATCACCGGCGTTGAGGTCCGCCCAGATCTAATTGAAAAATGTAATAGTATTGCTACAGCCGTAGAATTTGATAATCTAAAATTCGAAGAAGGTTTTATTAATACCTATGATTTTCAAAAAGTGGATGTACTTATTGCCTTACATGCTTGTGATACTGCAACCGACGATGCCATTGCAAAAGGCATAGCTGCTAAAGCTCAGTTAATCGTCTGCGCCCCCTGTTGCCACAAGCAAATTAGAAGAGAAATAAAAAGTAGTGATCAATTACAAAGCGTACTAAATCACGGTATTCTAAAAGAGCGACAAGCTGAGATAATCACAGATACCATACGCGCATTGTTATTAGAATCAAAAGGATATAAGACTAAAGTCTTTGAATTTATTTCGACAGAACATACGGGTAAGAACTTAATGATAGTAGGAGAGCGACATGACCGAAAAGTAGACCAAGCTTTTTACCAAAAGGAAATTGAAAAACTAAAAAGTCTATTCGAAATAAAAGAACACTATTTAGAGAGCTTGCTGAAGTAATTTCTTTTTTGTGTAATTCTTATAGAAAAAGAAAAACGGTACGATCTGCATTAAGCAAACCGTACCGTTTATTATTTCGATAGAAACTTAATTCTAGTATCTGTAGTATTCTGGCTTGAAAGGACCTTCTACAGCCACGCCGATATAATCCGCCTGATCTTTTGAAAGCTCTTCTAGTTCTACACCAATTTTTGCCAAGTGTAAACGAGCTACCTGCTCATCTAAATGCTTAGGAAGCATATACACTTTGTTTTCGTACTTATCCGTATTCTGCCATAGTTCCAACTGAGCCAATACCTGATTGGTAAAAGAGTTAGACATCACGAAAGATGGGTGACCTGTTCCACAACCTAAGTTTACCAATCTACCTTCTGCCAAAACGATAACATCGCTTCCGTCGATAGTGTACTTGTCAACCTGAGGCTTGATTTCCACTTTAGTCTCTCCGTAAGTTCCGTTCAACCAAGCCATGTCGATTTCATTATCGAAGTGACCGATGTTACAAACGATGGCTTTGTCTTTCATCGCACGGAAGTGACTTTCTGTCAAAATGTTTTTATTACCAGTTGCCGTAACAACGATGTTTGCTTCTGGTATTGCGTTGCTCATTTTCTTTACAGCGAATCCGTCCATTGCAGCCTGTAGCGCACAAATCGGGTCGATCTCCGTAACGATTACTCTACATCCAGCTCCAGCTAAAGAAGCTGCAGAACCTTTTCCAACATCTCCATAACCAGCAACAACTGCAACCTTACCAGCCAACATTACGTCAGTAGCACGACGGATCGCATCTACACAAGATTCTTTACAACCGTACTTGTTGTCAAATTTTGACTTGGTTACAGAATCGTTGATATTGATTGCAGGCAATGGTAAAGTACCATTCTTCATTCTTTCGTAAAGACGGTGAACACCAGTAGTGGTTTCTTCACTCAATCCTTTGATACCTTTTACGAGGTCAGGATATTCATCAAGTACCATGTTGGTCAAATCACCACCATCATCCAAGATCATGTTCAACGGCTGACCACCTTCGAATGCATGTAATGTTTGGTCGATACACCAGTTGAATTCTTCTTCATTCATTCCTTTCCATGCGTAAACAGGAACGCCTGCAGCAGCAATAGCAGCAGCAGCATGATCTTGAGTAGAGAAGATATTACAAGAAGACCAACTTACTTCGGCACCCAACTCTACAAGAGTTTCAATAAGTACACCCGTTTGGATAGTCATGTGTAGACAACCAGCGATACGCGCACCTTTCAAAGGCTTGCTTTCGCCATATTGCTCACGCAATGCCATAAGGCCAGGCATTTCTGCTTCTGCAAGCTCTAATTCTCGGCGACCCCAATCGGCCAAGTTAATGTCTTTTACTTTATAGCTAATGTTCGATTCTACGTTCGGCATTTATCTAATTTTTTAGTGATTTTTAAATTCGGCTGCAAAATTACGTGTTCAAACGCAGAATATCAAAGAATGTTTGTTATAGTGATCTTAAGTAATTAGTCTTTTGTCTTTACTAGGCCTTAGTTTGTAGCAAGTGCGGTAAACTAAGACTAACTACCAAAGACTGAATTACTTTCGTTCTACAATCAATTTTTGCCCAGGTCTAATTTTAGAGTAGCGATCAAGGTCGTTTAAGTCCATCAGTTCTTCTATCGTAAGTTCAGGGAATTTGACTAGAACGTCCATTAAGGTTTCTCTTCTTTTTAGGCGATAGAATTCGTAATCATCCTTATTGCCTGGTTCCAGCGTGGAAAATTTTCCAGCATTGTCAATCTGTGGAATATTCCCAGATAGAATGTCATATTTATAATTCTGATAACTGAAATGCTCTTGCGTAAGCGGATCAAGGTTGTTAATAGGCTGATATCTTAAACTCTCAGTCGGTTTCTTATCTATGAAAATCATAATGCGCTGGCCAGGTCTAAGGTTAACTTTCGTTAGCTTATTCCACTTGACGATGTTATCTGCATTATTGTTATATAAATCAGCAATTTCATCTAACGTCTGTCCAGGAGCTACTTCATGACTAATCAACAAGACATCCTCTTTGTTAAAGTTCTCAGGAGCAGCTACTCTGGATGCTATTAGTTGCTCTAACTTATGATCAGGTCGACCAATATGGTTTAGGAAACGAACCATGTCTCCCTGTGGTAAAACTAAGTTGTTACCAGAGTTACTTCCTGGAATATATAGTTTCTTATAGGAAGGATTTAGCAAAGCGATTATGTAAAAGGGAGTACCCGTAATATCTGAAATTTCTCGAAAGGAAAATGATTTCTTTACAGTTGTAAGAGCAGTGTTAGAAAGGTTTGGTCCAACTGGTGTAGGAGCAATGTTATAAAGATCATGATAATGACTTATGTAGGTAGCTCCAATAAAAGCAGGAACATAATTTTGCGTTTCTTTTGGAAGATGCTTTCTGATTCTCCAGAAGTTCTTACTACGTCCTCTTTTGATGGCGCGGTTTACTCTTCCAGGACCTCCATTATAAGCAGCTAATGCAAGCTCCCAGTTTTCGTAACGCTTGTACTGTTTAGTCAAATAGTCGAAAGCAGCTTGCGTAGATTTATGTGGATCTTTTCGTTCGTCTACTTCTCTATTTATTTTTAAACCCATTTCAGAACCTGTTCCAGGCATGAACTGCCAAAGACCAACTGCTCCTGAGCGCGACTCTGCGTGAGGCTCCAAGGCAGATTCTACAATAGATAGATATTTTAAATCGGTAGGAACATTCTTTTCGATGGCGTATTTTTCAAACATAGAAAAATACATAGCTGTACGACCGAGCATGGTTGCTGTTCGCTCTCTAGTCTTAACTGTATATGTTTTGATGTAACTTTTCACTGCAGCATTGAGGCGAGGTATGACTACGTCGCTGTACATCTGCTTCATATGTAATTCTAATTCTTTATCACTAAAGATTGGAATACTTTCCGCTTCTGTACAAGAAGAGTGGTTTGTAGGCGAATTGGAGTCCGTATTTCCGAAAAGAGGTGTCATTACCAATAGTAGAAATAACAGGACGTAATTAGAGTGTTTCATTTTGAAAATAGTTTCTGTTTAAGAGCTTACTTAAAATTTAGTCAATGGAAAATTAAATAAGATCAAAGCCACGATTTCATAAAAGTATAATGGCAAACTTGATTTTTTATCTTTTAAACAATTACAAAGGAATAGCTTTAAAAGATTTACTTTATGGTTTAGAGATAGTTGAAATAATGGGTTAAAACAGCAGATTGGGTGTAGGCAAAATAGCTTTGAAAAGCGCTACACTATCCTGCAAAGTTAAGAAAAATGTAGCAAGCAGGCACGGGAATAATTGTTAAAGCCTATATATTATAAATAATTAGACTGCGTAAATAGCTGGTTCAATAACTATTCCATAAGCCTAAACATGAGGTCTACGTTGATTATAACTACATTTGTCACATGAAAGTTGCAGGTTTTACCTTTGTGAGAAATGCTATCAAGTTTGACTATCCAGTGGTAGAATCCATTCGGTCAGTCCTTCCACTCTGCGATGAATTTGTGATTGCGGTCGGCAATTCTGAAGATGGAACACTAAAGCTGATTCAAAATATCGCCGATCCAAAAATCAGAATTATTGAAACTGTATGGAATGATGATTTAAGAACTGGAGGAAAAGTTTTAGCAGAAGAAACAGACAAAGCTTTTGCGGCTATTTCAAAAAAGGTGGACTGGGCATTTTATATTCAGGCTGATGAAGTCGTCCATGAGAAATACTATGCTACGATCAAAAACGCAATGCAAAAATACCTGAAGGATGAAAATGTAGAAGCATTGTTATTTAATTATCTGCACTTCTATGGATCATACGATTACGTCGCAGATTCTTATGACTGGTATCGAAGAGAAGTGCGCATCGTTCGAAGGAGCATTCCGATCTATTCTTACAGAGATGCACAAGGTTTTCGGAAGCTACCTAACAATAAACTTACGGTAAAATTAATTGATGCTTATATCCACCATTATGGTTGGGTAAAAGACCCCAGGGCGATGCAGCAAAAGCAAGAGTCTTTTCATAAGCTATGGCACGATGATGATTGGGTTGCACAAAACGTAAAGCAAGCAGAAGCTTTTGATTATTCTGCAATTACGATGTTGCACCCTTTTAAAGGAACTCATCCAAAGGTCATTCAGCAACGCATTGGAGCGAAGAACTGGCCATTCGATTACGACTCGAAGAAAAACAAATACCCGTTAAAAATTCGACTAAAGAAATGGATTGAAAAGTGGACGGGGTGGAGAGTGGGGGAGTATCGAAATTACAAGATCAACTAAAAGAAAAAATCCTATGTCAATTCACTCGACATAGGATTTTATTTACGTCTTATCGGACGCCGGGCTTCAGTAAAGGGAGACAGTTAATAAGCCTTAGCAAAAAGTACCCGCTGTTCCGAAGGTGCCCCTGTCAGCACACACTTCCCATCCTCCTTTTCATTCCCCAAAGGAATACAACGTATGGTAGCTTTAGACAATTCTTTAATCTTCTTCTCCGTCTCTACTGTACCATCCCAGTGCGCTAGCACAAAGCCACCTTTGGTATCCAAGACTTTTTTGAAATCATCAAAATTATCCACCTTGGTGATGTGGTCGTTGCGATAAGCAAGAGCCTTGTCGAAAAGGTTTTTCTGAATTTTATCCAATAAGTTACTGATGGTTTCACCAATGTTTTCCAGCGGCTCACTACTTTTTTCACCAGTATCTCTACGCGCAACTTCCACCTGTCCTTTTTCCAAATCGCGCTTACCGATACCCAATCGAATTGGAATACCTTTCATCTCATGTTCTGCGAATTTGAAACCAGGTCGTTTTCTATCATCCTCATCATACTTGACAGAAATATTATTTGCTTTCAGGTCAGCCATGATTTTTTCTACGGCTTCATTGATCTCAGGGCCTGGCTTTGGTATTGGAACGATGACCACTTGGGTAGGAGCTAACTTCGGAGGCAGTACCAATCCTTGGTCATCAGAATGAGTCATAATTAATCCGCCAATGAGTCGAGTAGAAACCCCCCAAGAGGTAGCCCAGACTAATTCTTGCTTTTGCTCTTTAGATAAGAAAGTTACATCGAAAGCTTTCGCAAAATTCTGACCTAGGAAGTGAGAGGTTCCAGCTTGCAGAGCCTTACCATCCTGCATCAATGCTTCGATGGTATAAGTATCTTCCGCTCCTGCGAATCTTTCATTAGCCGTTTTTATTCCTCTGATGACCGGCATGGCCATATACTCTTCAGCAAACTTTGCGTAAATATCCAAGATCATCAAAGTCTCTTCAACCGCTTCTTGTTTAGTTGCGTGAGCGGTATGTCCTTCTTGCCAATGGAACTCTGCCGTTCTTAAAAACAAACGAGTCCGCATTTCCCAGCGCATAACATTCGCCCATTGATTAATCAAAAGAGGAAGATCACGATAAGACTTAATCCAATCTTTATACGTATTCCAAATGATGGTTTCTGAGGTTGGACGAATGATGAGTTCCTCTTCCAACTTAGCAGACGGATCAACTACTACTCCGTTTCCATTAGGGTCGTTCATTAATCTGTGATGAGTAACCACAGCACATTCTTTTGCAAAGCCATCTACATGTTCTGCTTCTTTACTCAAAAAGCTTTTAGGTATCAAAAGCGGAAAAGAAGCATTGACGTGTCCTGTTTCTTTAAACATACGATCTAGCTGATCCCTCATGTTTTCCCAAATGGCATAACCTGTCGGTTTGATAACCATGCATCCACGTACGGCAGAATTGGAAGCCAGCTCTGCTTTTTTTTTTTTTTCTTTATACCAAGCGGAGTAGTCATCGCTTCTATTCGTGATTTCTTTTGACATAATATTAAGTAATTAACAAATTTTTAAATAGTACTATTTGGTGACCCCACGACAACATCTCGTCTTAATTATGAATTCGACCCAACTTATTGATACTGTTAAACGTTAAATAGTTAGAAGTTTAATAGTATATTAACAGAAAATTAGCCGCAAAAGTAATAAATTACACCTGTAACTTGTAAGAGAGTCACAGTAATTACATAAAACACATTTTAATATGAAGAATAACAGAAATTTCACTTTCCTTATCGCCCTGCTAACGCTCGGAATTAGTACCGCGTCATTCGCTCAATACGATGACCTTTACTACAATCCGGACGACGATAAGGTTTCGTCTATGGATTACATCTCTGAAGATTCAGATGACAATGCTGACTTCTCTGATGATGCCGAGTATGACGAAGACGATAGCTTCTATAGCTATGACTCACCAAGTGACAGATCTTCTAGCAGAAGAAGCAATGCAAACTCTCGTAACGATGATTACGGATATGAGTACAGTTCTCGAATTCGTAGATTCAACAGACCATACGCTGGATTTGATTTCTATGATCCAGTATACGTAGATGTTGGATACTATGATCCATTCCTGGCTCCTGGCACTGCGATCTATGTTTCAAATGGTTTTAATAACCGTAATAGTTGGAACAGATGGAATCGCTACAACAGATGGAACCGTTGGAATTCTTTCGGACCTGGAAGCACTGTTTTCATAACAAACAACGGGTTCTATAACCCTTACAATCCGTATAACAACTGGAACCCATATGGTTTTAACAACTTCAATAACAATGGCTTCGGAAATAGCTTCGGAGGTGCTGGTTTTGGAAATGCTTACAATCCATACTGTCCTCCAGCATGGGGTAACGGAACCTTTACAGGTAACAGCAACAATAACAACAGTGTGAATCCTAACAGTGCAAACTACAGGGGCTCAAGAAGAAGTGGAGTAGGTACAGCATCAGGGAATTCAAGTAGAGACAACGCAAGAAACTCTGGTTCAGCATCTGACCGATCCAACAGCTCAGCTACAAGATCATCAAGAGGGAATTACAGCAGAGGAGGCTCTCGAGGGAATTACTCTAGAGGTAACAACGAAGGTACTTCTACTAGAAGCTCTGGCTCAAAATCTAACAACAGATCCTCTACAAGAAGCGGCAGCAGAAATTCTTCCAGAGGTTCAGCTACAAGAGGAAATAGCAGCCGTCGATCTTCAGGTTCTTCAACTAGAAGCGGTAGCAACCGTCGATCATCTGGTTCTTCCACAAGAAGTGGTAGCAACAGACGTTCTTCCGGCTCTTCCACAAGAAGTGGCAGTAGTCGCTCTTCTTCAAGATCTTCAGGAAGCAGTTCTTCTTCAAGAAGAAGAGGTGGAAGATAATCTGTAGAAACAGTTAAAGACTAAATTAAATAATAATAAAAAAGGGTGGTTGAGCTGAAAAGCTTTTCCACTCCTTTTTTTTGCCTTAATTTGTCGGCAGACTTTGATCAAAGACGATTAGAAAAATATTACCCTAAGAAATTGCCTTTAAAATATGAGATTTGATTACTAAGGCATTTCAAATTGAATTTTAATAAACAAACAATTATGACACGATTATTTGCTTTGCTAACTACGCTTATGTTTTCTTGCTTGTCGCTTAATGCACAGGTTGTTGATGATGCGCTGCGATATTCCAGATTAGAATTTGGAGGCACCGCTCGTTCTATGGGAGTAGGTGGTGCGCTTGGTGCGTTGGGTACTGATTTCGCGGTACTGAGTACGAACCCTGCCGGACTAGCTGCTTACAGAAGTTCTGATTTCATGTTTACACCCACTTTTAAGTTTATGAATACCTCTTCTACATTAGCGGGTAATAGCGCAAAAGATGATGGCTCTGTAAGATTATTGTTGGATAACATAGGTTATGTCTATGCTTCGCAACCTTTGGAAACGAAGTGGGAAGCGTTGAACTTTGGTATTGGAACAAATAAAATAGCGGACTTTTTTCAAGAGTTTTCTTACGAAGGAAGTTCTAGAGGTTCTATTGTTGATCGATTTGCAGAGCAAGCTAATGGATTTACTCCAGATGGTCTGTATCCATTTGAAGAGGGTCTTGCCTATGATGCAGTTGCTATATACGATGATGATGGAGATGCATTCTACGAAACAGATTTTCAATTGAATCCGAATGCTGCTATTCAAAGAGAAGAAACGGTAAAAACGACTGGTGCTATCAATGAGCTTGTTCTCTCTTTTGCAGGTAACTACAATCATAAACTGATGATCGGAGCTACGGTTGGTATTCCTTTGTTAAGATACCGAATAGAACGCACCTACCAGGAGTCTGACCCAAGAGATGAGGTACCTTTTTTCAACAACTTAACATATAATGAAACGGTCGAAACCAACGGCGCAGGTATTAATTTAAAATTGGGAGTTATTTATCGCCCTATTCAGGCTTTAAGAGTTGGTGTTGCTTATCACTCACCTACGAGATTCCAGTTGACGGATGAGTGGGAAACTTCTTTTGGATATGACTATACCTTCTTTGATTTAGAAGCAAATGAAGAAGTTAACGTTCCAGCAGAACCATTTTATCAAGCTCCTGGGGGAGGACCCTTTGAGTATGACCTTACGACTCCTTCCCGTTGGATAGGTAGTCTGGCCTTCCTTTTCCAGAAAAGAGGATTTTTAACGGCAGAGATGGAATACCTTAATTATGGAAACAGTTCTTTCAATTTAACTAAGGAATTTAATGATACGCAGACTCAGCTTGACGAAAGGATTTTAAACCAAGAAGTAGAGAATACTTTTGACTCAGCCATTAACCTAAAACTAGGTGGAGAAGTAGCAGTGGATATTTTCCGAATTCGCGCAGGATATGGGATGTTTGGCACATCTTATGCGGATAAATCATCATTTGATCCAAACTATAGTTTTGGTGTTGGAATGAGGCAAGAAAGCTTTTATTTAGACCTAGCTTATAGAAGATCAACATTTTCAAACGATTACACTCCTTATCGCCTGGTAGAACCGACAGAGGAACAGCAAGTCGCAAATGAGGCAAATATCAATAAGATAATAATGACCCTTGGTTTTCGGTTTTGATACCGCATAAACATTATGAGCAGAAATTACACAACGATCACTTTTTTCTTTCTTTTATTTTCCCTGAGCAATACTTTCGCACAAGTAGTTGATGATACTGCTGATGGCAGTGTACTCTATGCTTCAGATATTGAAAGGGCACTTGCCGAAACAAAGTGGCGATATACTTATGCCTTGCATCTGGAGTCGAATACAATCATTCACCAGGCAGAGGACTTCTATGACTACTATCTACATTTTCGATACGATTATATCTACGAGCAGTATCTGAATGGTGAACTGAGCCGCGGTACTTGGAGCCTCAATGAAAATGAACTCTTCTATAGTTTCAAGCACATTAAAAAATTCAAGATTGCAGAGATCAATAAAAAGACCTTGCTACTTGAATTTACACAGTCGAATAGTAAAGGAACTTATCAATATCATTTCGTACGTGTAGAAAGTAATGATGCGCCTTTCGTAAAACCTGCTTATGAATTACCAGATGTTATTGTAGAGAGAGCAGATACTCGTAGTCGTAAGAACCGTCGTTTTGCTTTTGGTAAAAAAAGAAAGAAGCGTAGAAAAGAGAGAGCAAAGAAAAAGGAAAAACCAAAAGAGGTCTTTATCAGTATTGAGTTGATTGGTGGAGGCTATTATGGTGGAATCGATCCAGTATTGCGAGACTATATTTATATAAAGTCAGATGGTCGCTTGGTGAAAGAATATAAAGGACTGAAAAGTGGCCTAACGGTAGTAAAGAAGAATATACCAAGAGATGAATTAGAAATGTTCGCCGAATTTATCATTGCTCAAAATTTCTTTGATTTCGATAGAATGTATGACTGTGAAACAGCATTCTGTCAGGAACGAAAACATAGTAAACCAACTCCTATTCCTCTTCGACTAGCGGTGGCTTATGGAAACCGGAAACGAGTGGTGACCATCAGTATTTTTGGAAAAGATAAGAACCAAGTGCAGTATGTAGATTATCCTCCAGCTATTGATAATATTGTAGATGCTATTCAGCGAATGGCTAGTAGATTGGATGACGGAAGAGGGAGTATCACTAAAAAGAATTAGCCTTATATTATATAAAGATTCAGAGGACTATAAAAGCCCTGACTTTGTTCGAGAAATCGAAACACAAAGTCAGGGCTTTTTTTATGAAATTGTTTTATTTGAAAAGTTTAATTATTACCTTGTAAATAATTAGTACAACAACTAAATAAAGAATATGTCTACTGAGCTAAATAAAATGGCTAAAGACCCTGCTGATGCTTTTGGTTTCGTGATCGAACGAACAGCTAAGCGAATGAAACAATACTATCAGAAGATGCTTCGGGATGCCAATATCGGTATTACTGTTGATCAGTGGATTTTGCTGAAAGCAATTCATCAAAACGATGGTTCTAGCCAGTTTGAGATTGCGTCCTCTACTTTTAAAGACGCACCTACGGTAACTCGAATATTAGATTTGTTAAGTAATAAAAAGCTGATAGAAAGAGTAGCCGACCCTTCGGACAGAAGAAGGTATAATATTAAAATCACGAAACAAGGAAAAAAACAAGTAGAAGAAATTTTACCAGTAGTGAAATCCTTTCGTGCAAAAAGTTGGAACGGACTTACGAAAAAACAACTTGCAGAAATGACTAAACTACTCAATAAAGTATTTGATAACCTAGAAAAGTAATCTTACTCAATCACTTACGTAAGAATATTGTTAGAAAAGAAAAAATAGTAACCATGCATTATTTTACTTTAGGAAAAATACCACCCAAAAGACATACCCAGTTCCGAAAACCAGATGGAAGCCTTTATAGTGAACAACTGTTTTCAACTGTGGGATTTGATGACAAGTATTCTATTCTTTATCACAATCATCCTCCCACGCAAATAGTACAAGTAGGAGAGCCATATTCTGTAGCTCCTAAAACGATTCACGACAAACAGCTAAAGCATCGTTGCCTGCAAGGCTATCAAGTAGAGCCAGAAGACGATTTTCTGAAAAGCAGAAAGCCTGTGCTGGTCAATAGTGATTGTAAGATTGTGTTGTCTGCTCCTCGCAAAAGTTTCCGAGATTACTTCTATAAAAACGCAGACGCAGATGAAGTAATTTTTATCCATGAGGGAACAGGAACCTTGCGAACGATGTATGGAAACCTACGGTTTGAATATGGAGATTACCTGGTGATACCAAGAGGTACAATCTATCAAATGGATTTTGATGATGAGAAGAACCGCTTGTTTATTGTGGAATCTTCCAGTCCGATTACAACTCCGAATAGATATAGAAACAAATACGGACAGCTCATGGAACATTCTCCATTTTGTGAAAGAGATATCCGAAAGCCAGAGGAATTGGAAAGCCATGACGAGCAAGGAGAGTTCCTACTGTACATCAAAAAGCAAGACAATATTTATCCATACCATTACCTGAGTCATCCATTCGATGTGGTTGGTTGGGACGGCTATGTTTATCCATATGCTTTTTCTATCCACAACTTCGAGCCGATAACTGGGCGTGTGCATCAACCGCCACCTGTACATCAAACTTTTGCGGCGCGTGGTTTTGTGATTTGCTCTTTTGTACCTCGGTTGTATGACTATCATCCGTTATCAATTCCAGCTCCTTATAACCATAGTAATATTGATAGTGATGAAGTGCTGTACTATGTAGATGGAGATTTTATGAGTAGAGGTCACGTGGACAAGGGAATGATTACATTACATCCAGGAGGAATTCCTCACGGGCCACACCCTGGTACTGCTGAGGCCAGTATTGGTAAGAAAGAAACAGGTGAGCTGGCAGTAATGGTGGATACTTTTGCGCCATTATTGATGACAGAAGATGCGGTAAGAATTGAGGAAGGGGATTATTACAAAAGCTGGTTGGAAAAACATTAAAGGATAAATCAAAAAAGAAAAAAGCCATTGTCGATTTCGGCAATGGCTTTTTGATTTTATGCTTTTACTTCGAGATCCTGATCGGATGATTTTTGAGGTTTAGCATTTTGTCTTTGTGCGTGTTTGTGTAGTGTTTTTTGATTGTTGTGTAAATTAAACATAGTATAGTGTTTGATTAAGAAAATAGTGTCGTTTCTATGGTTGTCACTTAGATTGTTGGGGTTAAGCAACTAGGTCTATTTCATAATCAGGATCTCATAATGTCTTACTAAGGTAACTATTTTTTTAAGAAATCCAATAAGCTGTTCTTTCCTTTACTTAGCATCTCTAGCCAATCAAAAAAAGCATATTCCTTAAGCCAGCCATAGAGCGGATCCTCTTTCATTCTCTTAGCCTCCTTTAGTAGGGTAGCAGCCAATTGACTGACTTTGCCCTGGTCTTTTATTTTATATAATTTTTGGAAAAAAGAAATAATCTTTTCGAATAACTCACTGGGATTATCGCTAGGTTTTTTGCGCTTCCTCAACTGCGAGGTTATCATGCGTTCTACTAAAAATAAATCGCCGGAATGATAATGACTCACCAATTCCAAAACTATTACAAAAGCTCCAAACTTTGAATTCAGTGTAGCTGTATTCTGATTTATCCTACGCAAAAAGAACTGTACTCGCTTATGGTTATTCGTAGACAAATGAATGATTGCTAGCCTTAGATAAATCAAATTGGCCAGATAGTCTTCGTCCTGTTTATACTTTTTAATTTGTGCTAAAACCTCTTTTTCAAAGGCCGGAGTTAGTTGCTGAATGTCTCTACCAAAGAGCAATAATATCTGGAGATAATAGACAAACAACTTATTCGGCTCCAGCGAGGAATTATTGTTAATAAATATTTGAATATCCTCTATTCCACTTTCGAGAGCATCCAGTCTGCGTAATTTCCAACAGCTACTCAGGTAGTTGTGCATGGAGGCAAAATACAGCGAGGGGTAAGTAGAGCTGATTTTTTCTTTGTTTTTTAATAATGCGATTTGCTCACTTTTGTAATGATGTTCTTTTTCTGGATCATTGAGCACAAGTCTATAGATCATCGAAATTACGTGAAGTTGATAATACTGTTCTCGGAAGGAAATCTCTGTTTCGCTACTCCCTCCTAGCTTTTGCAATAGATTGTCTAGAAGTTCTGTATATGCTTTGTGCTGTGCGTCATCAAGCGCTTGAGAAGACAAATGATTTTTAATGTCTGACAACTGATGACTAAATTTTTGCAGTGACAAAACTTCCTGAATCGTAGAAATCGAATCATACAATTCTGCAAAAGTATCATGCTGTACCTTCCCCGAGTCCGCACTATAAAAACTATTCAGACTTAGTTCCACAGAAAGAATCGGAAACAAATATTCATAGACTTCATAATTCAAACAGAGTGTTTTTAACCTTCTGACTTTAGAAGTGGCAATATCGAAAAGTTGTTTTCTAATCAAGACATCAATCTCTTCAAGTCCTACGCGGATCTTACTGTGTACATTGTTTTTGCTATAGTAAGAAACAAGACTTTTCAGAATCAGATCAGCGAGTTGAACTTTATAAACTTTTAGATTTTTGGAGAGCTTAGTTTTAGAGAAATGAGTTTTTACCAAATCTTCATCGTACTCCTTCATACCGTTGATGAATTCGAAGAGCGTAGTGAGTAGACTTGTTTCAGAAGCGTAATGGCGTTTGAAATATCTTTTTTCAGAGGCCGTCATCGCATGCACGATTCTGAAGATGTGATCAGTTGGTAATTTCATTTTGTATGGATTGTTCCTGGGAGCGTGTAGTTCGAGTAGCGTACTAAAAATATGTTGGGGTAGGAGTACGATTGAATCGTCTGCTTTCGCAAGTCCAAAAGTACAACTTTGTCAGATCGAATTATAAGATTCGAATAAGTTAAGCCTTAGAAATGATGATAATTAGCTCTATTACGATTATGACCGTAGGGAATTATAGGACTTTTAGATTTGGTTTAAAGTATTAACTTCTGTAGAATTAAGATTTCCTTAGAAAAAATACAAGACCTATTTTTATGAAATAGAAATCGAAACATCTTTTCGCTCGAAAAGACATCGTTTTCTGTTTTGTTGTTATTTTCTATAATACATGTCCACCCAAGTTTTTAACGAACGAAATATGGATGGGCATTTTTTTATAAATAACAACTTCTAGAAAGGCCCCCACGCATCACCTGGATTCATGATTCTCCAGATAACTCTGATAATAACCAATACAATAATGATAGCAATCAGATATGTAAGAGTCTTGTTATCTCCTTTGTCTCGCTCGGTAAGTTTTCGCTGATATTCGATGTCTTCATGATCCGCATCTCTGAATGATTCATCATCATCGTCTATGATTTCCATCTCCGCTCGTTGGTCCATTCTCAAAACAATTTGACGAGCAGCTTCATAATCTCTTTGTTTGACATGCAAACCAATACCGGGAGATCCTAAAGGCACAGCAGTTATAGCATTACTATTACTAACAAAAGAAGGAATGCCTTCCGTCTCCAAACGAGCAGAATACAAACGTGCTTTCGATTCAAAATAGAAATACTTTATCGCAACCATTTTGTTGCCTTCCGCATTGTCTTCGTCTAGGTCGTCAATGATGTCGTCTTTCATCTTAATCATAATTTAGAATGCTAAGATAGAGAACTGTGGAGGATATTCAATGGGTTTTTTTTGAGGTAGATAAGGAGATGAGGTGGATAGGGCTGATAAGGTTTTCTTCCTACATATTTCTATTCTATATTAAGTTAGAAGGGAAACCTAATCTACCTTATCAGCCCTATCTACCTCATCCACCTAATTAATCAACCATCTTCCCACCTTTAAGCTTGATGATGTGATCAGTCTTTGCGGCGAGGTCCAGATCGTGAGTTACTAAGACTAAAGTAGTCCCTGAATCTTTGTTCAGGTCGAATAATAATTGTTCTACTTTTTCGCCAGTTGCTTCGTCCAAATTACCAGTTGGTTCATCTGCGAATAAAATCTTTGGTTGGTTGGCGAAAGCTCTTGCGAGAGAAACCCGTTGTTGTTCGCCACCAGAGAGTTGGGTAGGGTAGTGATCGTGTCGTTCGGCAAGACCAACTCGGTCTAGTAGATTCATCGCTTTCTTAGAAGCATCTTTTTCCCCTCGCAATTCCATAGGAACCATTACATTTTCCAAGGCCGTCAATGTTGGGATGAGTTGGAAGTTTTGGAAAATGAATCCGACATCTTGATTACGCAAAGCGGCGCGTTCGTCTTCGTTGAGTTTGTCAATTACGGTATCATTCAAAATAACAGAACCGCTACTCGCTTTATCCAAACCAGCACACAAACCAAGCAAGGTCGTCTTCCCACTTCCAGAAGGACCAACGATGGAAAAGCTGGAACCCGCAGGAATTGTAAAACTAATGTTATCTAAAACGGTCAGTGATTTATTTCCGGATTGGTAAGTCTTGGTTAGATTGCGAACTTCGAGCATGGGTTTTATTTTTCTTTTGCTGATATGCAATTGATGATTGCCGACAGCGTATAATTGTAGAGTTATTTTGTTTTGAAATAATTAAACAGCAGAGTTTGATTTTGGTTTTAAAATTCTATAGTTGAATATTAGTTGCTAAAATAAAAAAGGCCTTCGACCTATTAGGCGAAGACCTTTTTTATAAATATTATCTAAGCTCACATTTGAAGAAAGCAAATAGCCACCTGCAAACTGCGAACTGCAAAAATCTAATAAGTCGCATTCCCAGGAGTCCTAGGAAAAGGAATTACATCTCTAATATTCGTCATTCCAGTGATGAAAAGAATAATTCGCTCGAAGCCCATTCCGAAGCCAGAATGTGGACAACCACCGAATTTACGTAAGTCCATATACCAGGACAGCTCCTCTTCCTCGATGTGCATTTCCTCCATACGCGCTCGAAGCACATCCTCCCGCTCCTCTCT
>JBGCDT010000436.1:0-4259 GCA_045105695.1 Saprospiraceae bacterium
CTGTCTGTATTACCGGTTGTTGAGATACATATATACCTAGCCAACATTTGATTTTCTTCTTTCGGTAAGAGCAATGATCTTTGCTTCGGGCTGTTCTGAAGTTGTGAAATCACTGGATTGAAAAAGTTCAATAGTCAAACGAAGCACTGCGAAAAACAAAAAGAACAATAACATGATATGATGATTTAGAGGGGTTTTATTTTTGAATAACATTGATGTCTTTAACTTTCGATACAAAGATGAAAGAGACCTGCGCTGTTTATTGGCGTAGTAATTTTTTTTTTCTTCTTTTAGTCGGAAATTCAATCACCCTACCAAATGAAATGAGAAATGCCTGTCAACAGAAATGCCCTAGTTAGGTATCATACCATAGATAAATGTCTCCAGAATCGACAACGGAAATGGACTCTAAATGACCTGATCGATGCCTGCTCCAATGCTCTATATGAATACGATGGGATAGACAAACCAGTAGGAAGACGAACCATCCAAACGGATATCCAAACCATGCGCTCAGATCGTTTGGGGTACAATGCTCCTATCGTTGTTTTGGATAGAAAATACTATGCTTATAAGGATAAGGATTACAGCATTTCAAAAAAACCACTGAGTAAATCGGATCTGAAAAACCTTTCTGAGGTGATGGAAATCCTGAAACAATTTAAAGGCTTTTCTCAGTTTGAAGAAGTGACAGATAGTATTCAGAAGTTAGAAGACAAGATTTATTCTGCTACCAATGAGAGTCCTTCCATTATAGATTTTGAAAAAAATGAAAACCTCAAAGGTTTGGTTTATCTGGACCGAATTTACAAGGCCATTAATAAACAAAAGCCACTCACGATTACTTACCAGTCGTTTACTGCCAAACGTGCGCGCACTTTTCTATTCCATCCTTATTTACTGAAAGAGTACAAAAACCGTTGGTTCGTTTTAGGGTATCTGGATGAAAAACAACCAGACTATACCATCGCTTTGGACAGGATTCAAAAACTGGAACTCAGTGATATTGAATACGTCCGTAACCGATTTTTTAATATCCAAAAATATTACAAAGACATCATTGGCGTAACGGTCAACAAAGGATTGCCCGTTCAGGAAGTTCGTTTGTTTGTCAACAAAATCAGCGCACCGTATGTACTGACGAAACCCATCCATCATTCTCAAAAAGTAATCGAAGAGGCTAAGGATGGAATTACTATCTCTTTACAACTACGACCTAATCTGGAATTAGAGCAACTCATACTTGGCTACGGAGGCAATATCCATGTGTTGAGTCCTCCGAAATTAAAAGAGCATGTTATTAAGAAATTAAAGAAATCTCTGGAGGCCTATTCTGTCGCTGGTTAACTGCGCCAATAGACCGCATACTCGTACTATATCTTTGTTGAAACATCTTTTATGAAATCAGTAATCACAAGTCCGTTTAAATTTCTAGACTCCTATACGGTAGATGACAGAGCGTTTTTTTTCGGAAGAGAAAAAGAAATCGATAAACTTTATAACATGGTGTTTTCCACAAACCTCTTGTTGATCTATGGTCCATCGGGTGCAGGAAAAACGAGTTTGATTCAATGTGGCTTGGCGAGTCGTTTTGAAGATACGGACTGGCATGACATCCATGTTCGCTGGCGGGGAGATATAAACGTATCGATGAAACAGGTTCTGAAAAAGCATGCCATCGCCGAGCTCTCCGAAGAGGCCACTGCCGTTGAAATGATTCAGTCGATATACCTCGATCATTTCAAACCCTTGTTTTTAGTCTTTGATCAATTCGAGGAATTGTATATTCTGGGTAGTGAACCTGAGCGGGAATTATTTATTGATACGATTTCCAAATTATTAGAATTGGACATACCGCTGAAGATCATTTTTTCCATGCGAGAAGAATACATCGCGCGTTTGTATGACTTTGAACAGAAGGTTCCCAACTTATTTAAAAACCGATTTAGAATAGATCCGATGGATCAGGAAACAGTAGCTAGCGTGATTCGCGGATTGGCAGATCATTTTGATATTACACTAGAGAATGAGGAAGTGACCATAGAAAAAATCATTGATAATATTAGTAGCTCCGGTCATATTCAGTTGTCTTATCTGCAAGTATATCTAGATTATTTATATGTAGAACGTCAGAAAATTTCTACTACAGATGGATAATTACCAAAGCACAAGTCGCGACCTCATGGAAGAAAGACCTAATAACAACATTACGTTCACTCCTGCTTTCATAGATCAATATGGAAACATAGAGGATGTACTGGGTAAGTTTCTGGACACTCAATTAACGGAAATCGGCCATGCCTTTTATACTCAATATTCAGGAGTGCCAAAGATGGCTTTGCGCAAATTGTTAAGCAGATTTGTAACACTGGAAGGAACTAAGTCGCCCTTGCATCTCAGCGACATTAATATACCGGAGATGAATGTGGAACAATTGAACTTTTGTTTATCCAAATTTGAAACAGCACGTATTCTTCGTCAGGAAGAAGGGATTTATGAGTTGGCTCATGATACACTTGCCCTTCATATTGCGGAGCAACGGAGTACAGAAGAGATTGCTTTTTTGGAAGTTGTAAAAATGGTGAAGGACCGATACCGCGTTTATCCGAAAACTAAATCATTGCTGAATGCGAATGAATTGCAGTTGGTAAAATTCAATCCACAGTTACAGTCCGAACAAATACTAAGTAAAGAGGAGTGGGGCTTTGTACAGAATAGTATCAAGTTTCAATCTAGGCAGCGCCGGCTAAAAACCCTAGGCGTTTTTCTAATCATTGGAGTACTGACTGCTTTTTCTGCTTTTTCTTTTTATCAAAGAACCATTGCTCAGGAAAAAGAAAAAGAAGCGGTTGAAGCAAAAAAAGTAGCAGAGGAAAATCTCCAAAAATTAAAAGAAGAGCAGACCCAAAAAACTTTAGCTAAGTACAATGAAAATATTTCAGAAGGAAAAAACCTGATGGCTCAAAATAAAAACGCAGAAGCCATATCTTTTTTTGAAAGAGCAATGGAATTTACGGAAGACGATTCTGAAGCAGTACGACTAAAAGAGGAAGCGACTTCAAAAGCGGGGCTAAGCGGTCAGTTTGAAAACAGAATCAGAGAAGGAGAGCAGTTGGAATCAAAAGGAAAAGACTTTTTCGTCAACGCGCTTCAAAAATACCAACAAGCTTTGCAATTAAATTATAACAATACACTTGCGGAAAGCAAAGTCATCGCCATCAATGGAAAATTAGAGGCTGCTTTTCAAAGCTATCTGAAAAATGGTGATACTTATTTCGAGGCGGAAGCCTACGATTATGCACTCGAACAATACAATAAGGCACTACGCATCAAACCATCGGATAAGAAAGTAGCGGAGAAAATAAAAATATGTCGATCTAAGAATTGATTTCTTTTTAGGATTATTTTTATCAACTGGCTTTTATAATTTTTTAATCAACCAAAATGAAAATACTAAAAACACACCTAACATTCCTGTATTTATTCACATCAATGATTTGCTTTGCGCAAACAGCATTGCTCGAAAAAGAATCTATCTACGAGCAAATGCAAATACATCTGGCAAAAGATATTCTGGAAAAATCCACTACTGGAAAAGCCGCCACTGACAATAACGTATCCATTAGTAAAGTAGAACTGGTAGATAAGGACATTATCATTCACTTAAATCAGCAGCCCTTTAAAAATGGAGAATATTGTGTCGTCAACTTAGAAGTCAAACTGAATGACCAGGTAATTGAAATAGAGCCAGAAAATCTTTTTGGTGTCGTCAATCAAAAAATAAATTTCACCGAAGTACCGCAGAACCACAAGATCGTATGGACGAACCTGATGGAAGAGTACATAGATATGAAAGGTCAGTTGGCAATTAACCTGTCTGTTGATATTTATGGAAACAGAGACTTGCCTTATAATGTAGATTGCGGCGTAGAACCAAGCTTTACCAGAAAACAAAAAATACCATTTATTATCGCAGGCGTATTGGGTGCAGGTTCTGTTGCCGTTGGGCAGTATCTGAAGAATGAATCAGAAAAGGACTATGACAATTATTTAATTCAGGAAAATTTCGATGCCGCAGAACCATACTATCAGGATGCAAACGATAAGGCAAACACAGGAGAGCTATTGACCAACGTGGGGATCGCTGTTTTAGCGGTAGATGCCGTCTGGTTTTTTATTCGGCAACGTAGATTCAAGAAACAGATGAAGGTGTATAATGAATTTTGCAGACCTAAGAAGGTTACGATTCAACCTTCTGT